>CAZDMM010000177.1:0-11185 GCA_964505845.1 uncultured Caldilineaceae bacterium | reverse complement strand
TCCGAAAGCTCATAGATCAATTGGACACTGCCTTTGCCAAAGGTCTTTTCCCCGATGAGCGTGCCGCGCTTGTAATCCTGGAGTGCGCCGGCCACAATCTCGCTGGCGCTGGCCGTGCCGCCGTTAACCAGCACTACCAGCGGTTGGTCCAGGGCTTTGCCGCCGCTGCGCACTTCGTAAACGCGTTCGCCCTCATTTTTGCGATCCTCGCGCAAAACGGTTCCGCTGCGCAAAAACTGGCTGGCCACATCCACGGCCGTTTCCAACAAGCCGCCGCCGTTGTTACGCAAATCAAAAATGTAAGATTCGGCCCCCTGCTCTGACAGCTCCTGGAAGGCTTTGTTCAACTCTTTGTTGCTGCGCTCGGTAAAAGAGGTGAGCTGAATATAGCCAATTTTGGGGTCTTGCTCCAAAATCCGCCACTGGGCGCTGGGGGTTTCGATGGGGGCGCGTTCGATGGTAATGTCCAGCGGTTTTTCTGCGCCGGCCCGCTGCACGGTAATGGTCACTTTGGTGCCAATCTCACCCCGGATCAACTTTACAATATCATCGTTGGTCATTTCGGCGGCAATGGGAGCGCCATCTACGGCCACCAAAATATCGCCCTTTTGCACCCCGGCTTTCTCGGCCGGCTGATCGGGCATGGGGTCTAAGACCGGTCGGTTCTGCTCGTCGCGCTGGATAAAGGCGCCGATGCCGCCAAATTGACCCTCCAGTTGGGCCTTTTCCTGGGCCGCCGGTTCCGGCTCGATGAACAGGGTGTAAGGATCATTTAAGGTAGCCAGCGCACCACGAATGGCCCCATAAGTAGCCAGGGTGGGCGTGGGCACCTGACCATAAAATTGGTCTTCGATGCGATGCCACACTTCCCAATACAGGGCTAAGGAGTTTGCCTCTGCGGTGGAAGGCTGGTTGTCAACCACGTAGCCATGCACGGCGTAACCGGCCCCGGCCCCCATCATAAAAATAAAAAACGTGACCAGCGCGGTCAGCATGATTCTAAAAGCTAGCTGCATAACGGTTCCCCGCATCATCGAGTCTCCCATGTTTCTTGTAATGACCCCACCCGGCCCGTAACCTGTCCGGTGCATAAGTACCAAAATTGTAGCACGGTTAGAGAGGGGGGGCAAACAACTCAAACTATTCACACCCTGGTATACACTTGTGCGTAAGGCGGCTTTGTCTTACAATGGATCCTCATTTTGGGAAAGACGAGCCGGCATGGAATCTTTAGTCAAAACGTATACTTTTGCGCCTGAGTCCGGCCAGATTCCGGCCGGTTTTCAGCCTTTGACCGCGTTGCCCCTGGTGATTGGGGTAGGATTGACCGGGGTAGGCAAGTCAACCGTTTTGGAGTTGCTGCCTCAATTTGGTTTGACCTTTACCCTTTTACCCAACCGCCGAGAAGTGACCGATGAGGTTATCATTGCCTCGCTGCAAATTGAAGCCGGCGAAAGGCCGCACCCGGTCAAGGACCGGCTGGAGCGGTTTGAATATACGGCTCGCTACCGTAAAAAGCATCCCGGCGGCATGGCCCACGCCCTGAGCCGCCTGCTGCTTGGCCCCGGCCAGGCCGAATCCCGGCTCATTTTTGATGGCCTGCGGGGTCTTAACGAGGTGCAGCAGGCCGTGGCTTACTTTCCCCAGGCCCGGTTTGTGGTGCTGGATGCGCCCGACGCGGTGCGGCTCAGCCGGCTGCTGCAGCGGGGCGATTTGTTTGATCTGGCCGGCAGCACGGTCGCAGCCTGGCCTCAAAATTTGGGAGAGGCTTTGCAGAGCGTCCCCCAGGTGAGCGATGTCTTTTCCCAGGAGCAATTAGCTCAGATTGCCGGCGCCTGTGAGGCGGCCCAAATTCCGGCGGAAGAAGTGATTCAAAAACTGTCCATCATCGTTAAAGAACGGTGCAACTACGACTCCGCTGCGGCGCGGGCGTACCTTCTTAACACTTTACCCCCGGAGCGAGTTTTGGCCGTGGACACGTCAACCCAATCGGCCGAGGCGGTGGCGCAGCAAATTGCAATCTTCCTGAAATAGTCTACAACAGCTCAGACTATGAGCCAAAACCAAAAAATTTGGCCGGGATTGGGAGATTTCTTAATTTTTGTTTTTCCCCAAATCCCGGAGTAGTTATACATTTCATAAGGGTGTGACCAATTTGAGTTGTAGTATAGGGCCTTGTGCCCGTTTTAGGCTTTACAAACGCCCACAAGGGGCTTTACTACCCCAATTGCAACTCATTTTGGTCACACCCATTTCATAACGCTATGCCCAAGATTGCCGAAATTCAAACCATCCCTTTTCGTCTGCCTATGGCAGGGGCTTTAAGCTGGGGCAAAGCCAGCCGGTTGGATACGCTGGAACATGTTTTGGTGCGACTCGTGACCGACGGCGGGCAGGTCGGCCTGGCTGAGGCCACTCCCCGCCCAACCATCTACGGCGAAACCCCGGAGTCCATCCAGACCATCATTCAAAAACATCTTGCCCCCAAGTTGGTGGGATGGGACATCGCCGATTTTGAGGGCATCAACCGGCAAATGGCCGTGATTGCCAATAATCACACCGCCAAAGGCGCGATAGACATCTGCCTATACGAAGCTTTGGCCGCTGCCCAGGGTCACACCCTGCTCGACTATCTCAATCCACCGCAGCGGCAGATAAAGGTTTCTTACATCCTGGGGATAGCCGACCTGAAAACGATGCTGGCCGAAGCCAAAGCGGTATATGAGCGGGGGGTGCGGGTTTTAAAGGTTAAAGTGGGGCGCAACTTTGCGGAGGATGTGGCGGTTATCAAAGCCTTGTACGCCGAATTCAAAGGTGAGGAGCTTTTCCTTTACGCCGACGCCAACGAGGGGCTTTTGCTCCACGAGGCTGCCGCCCAACTGGTTCAGTTGGTTGATTTAGGTATCTTGTACGTAGAAGAGCCGCTACCGATTGAACTGATCCCGGAGCGGGCCGCCCTGCGCGCGGCTAACCTGCTGCCCATCATTGCCGACGACAGCACCTTTGCCCTGCGTGATCTACAGCGGGAGCTGCGTTTTGACACCTTTGATATCCTCAATATCAAAACCGCTCGCACCGGCTACACCCAATCGCTGCATATGTTGGCCCTGGCCAAACAATACGATAAGGGGGTGATGGTTGGCTCGCAGGCCAGCTCGACCGTTGGGACCATTCGGGCGGCCATTTTTGCCGGGCTGGAGGGCATTGTCTATCCCTCGGAGTTGAGCTTTTTCCTCAAACTGGAAGATGAGATTGTGAACCGGCCGCTGGAGCTGCAAGATGGCTACCTTGATTTGGACTCGCTGGTGGGGATTACGGTGGATGAGGCGCTGTTGCAGGCGCACCGGGTCAAATAAACCGCGCCTCCTTGCCGAGGCTGATCTTGGTAGTTTTAGCCGGTGATGGCTATGGCCCCCAGGAGATGCGCTCGTTGGTCCAATCCCGATCCCCGTCACCCCAGGGGATGCTGGCCGGAAGATCGAACAATTTTTGAGCCGTTCCCCCGGCTACCGACGCAGCCCACACGGCCCAGCGGCCCTCTCGATCAGACACAAAAGCCGCCCAGGTTCCATCGGGCGAGAGGGTGGGCAGACCGTCGTTAGAGTTTGGGCTGTTGGACAGATTCTTAACCCCGGCCCCGTTCAAATCCATCACGTAGGCTTCCCAATTTCCATCGCGCTGCGACATAAAGGCAATCAGGTTCCCCTTGGTATCGGTGGGGATATCACTGGTATCTTTGGTAAGCTGCCGGGGGATAAAACCACCACTAAAGCCTTTGGTTGAGGCGGAGGGAACAATATAGATGCCGCAAGCGGCGAAGCCGGCCCAGGAATTGCAGCCTTTGTAAGCAATCATGTCATTCGAGGTCCAGACCGGATGAGTGCCTTGCAGATCGCTGGTTTGGCCGGCGGGTATTAATACCCCCAATGAAGGAATATCGCGGCAGCGCGGCTCCTTTTCCTGATGGGGGGGCAGCAGGCCGCACTGCACAAAAATAAAGGGCTTGGTCACGCCGGTATAATACCATTTGTTTTCTTTGTGGTTATAGACCAACTCCGGTTTGCCATAGACCAGTTCTGAGTTGCCATACACCACCCGGTTACCATAGGGGTCGTAAAATGGGTGAGCATCCCTGGGGGCGTCACTCACCTGTTTTTGAGCGCCATCCGCCAGGTTGTACTCAAAAACATTTTCAGCGCCGCCGCCTTCCCGGTTGATGAGCAGCCGCTGGCCGTCAAAACGAAAATTGGGTTGGCGGGCATTGGGAATTTGCAGAATCTCCTGGCCGGCCGGCAGGCTAAAAATATGCACATCATAGGCGGCCCGGCCATTATCCAGGGGCACGGCCAAGTTGCCCTTGATGGGGCCAGGCGTGGGCGGCGGGGGTGCAGTCGCCGCCGGGGTCACAAGCGCCGCCGGTTCCGGGGTGGGCAGGGCATCGGCCGGATCGCTTGACCAGGCCAACTCCGGCGCAACCAATAGATTGTTTTGCTCCGGCGAGCGGTGCGCCTGGACTGCCAAAACATTGGTACCGGTGACCAACCGAGAAATAAAACTGCTAAGATCAATGGTTTCCGGCAGGCCGGCCGGGTGCGGCTGGGCCAGGGTATTGTAAGCCACCGGCGATTCCGGCGCGCCCAACCCACGCCGGGCCACCTCCACCCCGTTGAGGTAAGCCACAAAGCCGGCGTCATAATCAATGGTCAGGGTCAATCTGGTCAGCCCGGCCGGGTTAGTGGTGGTAAAGATGCGGCGGATGAACACCGACCCGCTCTCGCCGGAGGGCAAAACGGCCAAAATCATCCCGGTTGGGGTGATGACTTGTTGCACCAGCGTTGGCGCGCCGTCGCCCTGAACAGGCCGAGTCACCTGGCTCAAATCGGTGGCGTTGTTTTGGCGGCCATAGCCAATCCCGGTTGAGCCGGAAAACCACTGAGCATCATCAAAGCCAACCTGTTTCCAGGCGGCCGGAGGCTCTGACCAGCCGGGTAGATATTTCCAGGCGTCGCCCATTTTGATAAACATCCCTCTGACCGGTTCAACCGGGGCCTCAGGCGTCTCGGCCGGAGCGACTGCGTTTGTTATGACCAGGTCGTACCGGTTCAGGTCAAAATATTTATAGTTGGGCGCTTCGTCGGTGGGTGGTTTGGGGCTAAAAGCCGAGGTTCTGTTGACGGCCTCGGCCGTCCAGCAGAAACGCCGGTTGCCCTCAAATACTCTGTAGGGAACCCAAACCATGATTTCTTTTCGATCCGCCTCAACTACACGCCGCACCTCAAGATAGCGTATCAATTGCCAGCTTTCGCTGTCGCTGTTCCAGGAGTCAATACTGGCGACCGTGCGATCAGGTTCAAAAAACACCCCAATCCGGTAGGTTAAATCATCCTCACAGTCATCGTCAAGATATACATAATAATTTTGAGGGGCTTCCGGGCCGGCAGTCCCGGCGGTGTAGAAAACCGCCTTCAGGGCTGGCCCATCTTGACTCAGCGCCACGCTGGTCAAGTCGTAGTTGGCAAACGGCACATCGCCAATCACATCGGCAATCACTTGTTGGGGCAGATGGGGCCGGACGATAATATCCCCGGTTCTGGTTTCCTCCTGGGGTGGAACCGTTCTACCTACCGATACGCCCACATTTTTCCAGGCGGCCCAGGCATGGGTGACAACCAGGGGAGCCGTTTCCTGGGTGGTGGCAACTTCAAAAGTCAAGGGGCCAAAATTAACAGAACGTTGAAGTTCTAAGGTAGAAAAAGATACTTCGCGCCCGTCAAAGTTAGCCACAAAAGGAGGCGGGGCATTGGCCGACAAAAAGGTGGTTCCCTCAGGCACAGGGACTCTGATCTGCAAATCCTGCATCCGCAGCCAGGCCCCCCATTTTTTAACGTACAGGTTGTAGGTAATCACCTCGCCGGCCACGGTGGCCCCGGCCTCAAGCTGCAGGCTGGGCTGGCCAGGCGCCTGCCAATTCAAGGGGGAGCGGGTCAGGTCAATAATAACATCTTTGGTCAGATAATTACCCGGTTGGTTGCCCTGCCACTCAATCCAGGCGTGCGCCGCAATCTCGGTCAGGGCCGGGTCTGTCATCTCAAGCACAAACGAAACTGTAGGAATCCGGCTATAGGGAGCCACGGTGTCGGTAAAGAGGGTGATTTCCGCGCCGTCAAACTTGGCATTGATGGGGGGCGAGGCGTTAACCTGCACAAAACGGGCGCCGGCCGGCAGGGGAATCTTGATGGTGACGTCGGTCATGGCCCAATCAACCCAACTGGCAAAGTCAACCTGATAGGTAATCTTGCCGTTATCGTGGGTTGGGGTGAGCTTAAATTCAAAGGGCGGCCACAGGGCGTAGGCCGGCTTAACCAGCAGCAGCGCCGCTATCCAGGCCAGGGTAACCACCAGACTCGTCTTCAATGCTTGCATGGTTGCTTTCACTGCTTTATGAGTAACTCAATTGCCCCCGGCTGCGGCCGGTTGATATAAATAAACCAGCCCATCACGGCGGGGAGTCCAGTCCAGGGTTTGGCTAACGCCATAAAAATTATAGGCGCGCCACAGCCAGATCCAGGGGGCTTCATCATAGGCAATAGCCTGGGCTTCATTGAGCAATCTGGCCCGGCTGTTTTCATTGATGGTCCCTTCGGCCCGGCTGACCACATCTTCAAAGGAATCGTTTTGCCAGCCGGTCGGGTTAAAGGCAAAAGCCCTGGTTAAATTTTTGACATCTTCCAGGCCATCGCCGCGCGAGTTAAGACCTAACAGGAAAAGGGGAGGTACGTCGCCCGTTAAAAGCTGGCGGGTATAGGTAGACCAGTCAACCGGCTCAACGGTGACAAGTACGCCAACTTCGGCCAACTGCTGGGCGATATCTTTGGCAACGGCTTCATCCTGGTGATAAAAACCGCTGGGGAGGCGCAGGGTAGCGGTAAAGCCCTGGCCATAACCGGCTTTGGCCAGCAAATCGCGGGCCTGGTCGGGGTTGTAAGGCCAGGGGGCCAGCTCCGGGTTGTTGGCGGGTGGATTAACCCAACTGCCGTAACGCTCGCCGTATCCGGCCAGCCGCTCGTCAACAATTTTTTTGACATTGACGGCGTAGTTGAGGGCCTGTCGCACCCGCTTATCGGCCAAAGGCGAGTCCTTTTCAATCCGCAGGCCGATGAACATGCGCCGGCTGCCCTCAATAGATTCCAGGCGGCTGCCCGAAATCTGCCACTGCCCGGCCGGCATGGGGGGCAGATCGGTGACCAGGGCGGCTCGCCCCTCTCGCAGGGCTGCCAGGTGGCTCTCTACCTGCGGTACGGTTTCAAAGATGATTTGGGGCAGGGCCGGCGCTCCCTGCCAATAGTCGGGCACGGCGTCGAGGATTAATTTACCGGCCTGGCTGGCCGGATTCAAGCGATACGGGCCAGAGCCAAGCGGTTCGGCCGCCAGCCGGTTGGGGTCGGTTTGGGTGTAATATTGGGGCGGCAGAATTTCTAAAAAAGCCAGATGATAGGGCAGGTTGGCGATGGGCTGGTTGGTGGTAAAGCGCACCGTCCCATCATCCACCACTTCTACCTGCTTAAGCTGAACATCCTGGGCAAATGTCTCCAGCGACCCCGGCATGGATTGTGACCGCTCTATCGAAAAGCGGACGGCTTCGGCGTTGAGCGGCTCGCCATTGTGAAAGCTGATCCCCGGCCGAAGTTTAAATTCCCAGGTAAAATTATTGACCAGCCGCCATGATTCGGCGGCGGCAGGTTCAAGCTGCAAGTTGTCATTCAGGCGGGTCAGGGTATCCCACAGCAGGCTGGCCACGCTGCCATCGGGGTGGATGCTTACCATGCGATAAGGTTCCAGGGTAGTTACCTGATCAGCGATGAGCACCACGATGGGGGCAGGGCTGGCGGCAGTCGGAACGGTAGGGGGTAGTGCGCCGGTAGGTTGGAGGGTAGCGGTTACCGGCGCGGTGGCCTGGCTCACCGCCGTTTCTGTCGGAGCGGTGGGGCTGGGGCTGCTCTTAGGGGGCGAAGGCGGGGGCTGTTGGCCGCAGCTCCACAATAGACTGCCCGCCAAGAGAGCAATCAGACACAAGGTCAAGGTTTTGGGGATTATTGCGTTCATGATATGGCCTTTGGCTTACTTCCACCAGCGGCCGGCCAGGGTTGGCAGGTCGGATTCAGAGACGTGACCGGCGTCAGCGCTGGCCTGGTCGGGCTGCGGCGGGCGGGTATCAATGGAATAGGTGCTTATCCGGGTGGGCTGCGTGGCAAAGGGATCTGTGCTGGGTTCAATCACCGCCAAATTTCCCTGCAACTGTGCCTCTCCTTGCAGCAGCGTTTCAATCGCCAGGCGATAGCCCTGGTCGGTGGTGCCGGTTACGGCCAGCAGGCTGCGGTTTTCATTCCAGGGTGAGGTGGCAATTTCCACCAAACCGGCGTCGCGCTTGGGATCGGGCATAAAAGAAATACTATCAACGACCAGGGGTTTTAACAAGTCGCTGCCGGCTACAAAGGGGTGAGGCAGGTAATCGTTGACCTCGGCCAGCAGCGCATTTTGGCTGGGCCGGCCCAACAAAATCAGATGGTGTTTTTCGGCTACCTCCGGCTTGACGGCGGCGGCATAGTCAACATAGGCCGAGATATATTCAGCCCGGCTGGGGCTGCCCAGCAGAATAGCCAGGCGCATCAAATCGTCAAAGGTTTGGGGGGAGGGTTGATCGGGCAAAACAAACAAGGTTTGGTCAAAACCATCCACCTGGCTAAAGGGATAGGGCAGCAGCTTTAAATCGGGCTGGACATTGACGGTATTGTAAGGTAGAAAAATCTCCGACTCGCGGCTGATGACCGTCCAGGCGCGCTGCGCATTGGCATCCTGACATTTATCGCTGTTGGGCATGTCCATCTCGACCCCGACTGTCAAGCGATTGCGCCCGGCCTGGAGCAAGCGCCGGGGCAGCGAAATTGTCAGTTGGCCCTCGGTCACATTATTCTTATCCAACAGCCCACTGCCAATCGGCACCTCGTTGAGGCGCACATCAATCATAGATTGATTGGGGTCAAGGATATCGGCGTGGCTGAATTTTAGCACCAGATAAGGCAGGTCTTCCAGCCGCCAGCCCAGAGGCAAATCAAAATCGTAATCATAAGTTTTGGGCTTCACCCCATAGACAATTTGATCATCGTAGCCCAGCGAACCCAGGGTGGTGGTGGTTCCTTGCGAAATATCCGGTTTGGTCAGAGGCCGAAGGTCAAGCACTACGGCTACCGGGCCGCGCATACCCAAAAAATGGGCCTGGCGGTTTAAGGCAAAGGCGGCTTTAGCCACCCCGGCATCATCCAGGCCGCTCACCACCAGGGCCAGGCGATATTCATTCCAGGGCGAGATGACTTCTTGCAAAACACCCTGGCCCGGCGAGACAGTTCCGCCGGTAATCGGCAGGGGCAGTTTCAAGCCTCGCAGCACGCTGTTGCTTTCTGGCCGGCCGATGATGATCAAATGATTTTGAGCGCGGGTTTCGGGGTCGAGCTTGCCGGCCAGAACAGTAGTCAAATTAATTCTGCCGCCCGATAACTGCCCCAGGCCGGCGGCCAGGGTAGCTGCCGCCGACAAATCCTGAGCAGTGGGAGAGTCGGGCAGCACCAGGGTGGTAGGAATTCTGAACAGGCGATTGCGCTGGTTAGTGACAAAGGGGAAAGGGTACAGGGCCAGGTCGGTGGGGTAGGGTAATTGTTGATAATTAAAGTTGATGGTGGAATTTTCGTCAACCACCACATCCAACAAGCTGCCCACGTCGCCGCACGGCTCATCGGTTTCGGCGCTGACAATCATAAAATTATAGCCCGGCTTGAGCAGCCCTTCGGGCAGGTCTATCCGGAGGGTGTTAGAGGTAGCGTTGCTTTGGGTCAGAACAACGCTGGAGACCAGGCGGCCCTCGTTTGTCACCACCCGCAGAACGGCGGGCCGGTCGGGAATGGGGGGAAAATGGCTGGTGATGAGCTGGATATAGTTGCCGGTCGGCGCAAGCTTGAAGTTGTCGGGCAGGTCTATGCGGTAGAACCGTTCCGGGTTATCCCGGTTAATGGTCTGCGGGCCGTAACCAAGCTGTTTCAGGCTCAGGCTAAGTTGACCGCCTGGCCCAAGCACGGGCGGCTCTTCTCGATCATCCGGGGCTTGGGCATAGACCAGGCCCAAGCCGCCCCAAAGAATGAGCAGAGCGGCTAACATCATCTTCAGCAAAAGGTTTGTTTTCATTTCAACTTATCCTGCTTTCTGCAAAGGTTGCCTCATTTTTTAGGCCGGTGATTCTTAAGGAAATCGTGGATCACCAGGTGAATCTGACATTCAGGCGGTTGATAAGGCCATAAGGAAGCGGTTTGAGCTGTTTCGATGGCCTGCTTTAACTCGTCAAGCTGCCGGCACCAGATCAGATGGCCCTGGGCCGCCATTGTTGAAAGTAAATCTGTCTGGTGATCATCGTACCGGTCCGGGTTGCTCACGCTGACCAACGGCAGGCCCCGGCGCAAAACCTCCATAGTAATGCCCAGCCCGCCGTGCGCAATCACCAGCGAAGCCCGCTCATAGTAAGGGGTTAGGGCCGGGGCAAAACGGAAATAAGGCATGTTGAGCGGCAGATATTGGCCGCGCCCTATCTGGGCAATCCCCTCCAGCCCCAGGGAGGGCATGAGGCGGTCAATGGTTTGGATTAAAGCGTCAAAATCTGTGCTGCCAACAGTCACAAAAAGAAAGGGCGGCTTGGTCAAGGTCTGATTCATTGGTTTTGGCTCACATTGCGTCGAGGCATAGGGATGCCTCGGCTGCACCTCTCACATCAAACGACCGGCATAGATAGCGCGCGGGAATTTTTCGGCCAACTGCGGCCACTGCACAAAGAACAAATCGGCCCAGCGATACATAATCCGTCCCGTCAGCGACAGGCTTTTTATCCGTGAGCCGGTTTCGATAAAAATAATCCGGGCCTGTAAGAGTTTGCCCACGATAGCCACCGGCACCACGATGGCCGGGCCGGCACTCAGGATGGCTGCCGGCCGCACCCGGAGCAGGATCCACACCGACTCAATCCCGGCCAAGAGCGTTTGCAGCATGGAGCTTAACAGCCCGGAGTTTTTGCCGCGCGGACGAGTCAGCCGGTAAATTGGCCCTGTCTGGCGAATGGCGTCAGCCGAAAGATTATCTTCTTTAGAGA
>CAZDMM010000176.1:0-11188 GCA_964505845.1 uncultured Caldilineaceae bacterium | reverse complement strand
CCGGCGGTAACGGCCACCTGATGCCCAAAATTGCGGGCAAAATCAATAAAATGGACTCTGGGATCGCGGGTATGCAGTTCCCGTATCAGTTCCGGCGTCCGATCGGCGCTGCCATCGTTGATGAGCACCAGTTCCCAGGCTTCGCCGGTCTGGTCCATCACTTCGGTCATCCGGCGATGAAGTTCATACAAATTACCTTCTTCATTATAACAAGGCGCTACAATCGAATATCGAATGTTGGACATGACGGTATGGGTCTCCGCAGTGTTTAAATCTTATACGAGCACCGGCCAATAGTATCACACAGTACACATTTTTCTTGGTGCAGCTCTTTTATTATAACTCAAAACATCAGGATTGAATACTCTTAAGCTAACCCTCGCCCTTCAAGCGCCGTTTGTCACCTTATTCCTATTTATGAATCGGCCTCCCTGTGGTAAAATCTTAGCAAGTTGTTGTGCATCAGTTTTATATCCGTGCTTCAGGAAAGGTGATATGTCCCACGAACGTGTGCTGGTGGTGGATGACTCGGCTCAAAACATTGATTTTTTGACCAATTACGTCCTCAAGCCTAACGGCTACCAGGTTTTAGTGGCCCGCAATGGGGAGCAGGGCTTGCTCATGGCGCTTGACCAGCACCCCGACCTTATTCTGTTGGATATGAATATGCCTCGCATGGGCGGCATGGAAGTGGTCGAAGCCCTTAATGCCCGGCAGGCCAATATCCCCGTCATTGTGATGACCTTTCACGGCTCCGAAGTATTGGCGGTGCAGGCCTTCCGGTTGGGCGTCAAAGATTATGTGCTCAAACCGTTTGAGATCAGTGAAATGCTGCAAGCGATTGAGCGGGCGCTGGCCGAGGCCCGGCTGCGGCGAGAACGCGACGAATTGACCGAGCGGCTGGTAAAATCTAACCAACAGCTTGAACAGCGCCTTAAAGAACTCAACACCCTCTTTGGCATCGGCAAATCGGTCACAGCCCTGCTGGATCAGGACAAGCTGCTGGCGCGTCTGGTGGAAGCGGCGGTTTATCTGATCAACGCCGAAGAAGGCTCGCTCTTGTTGGTGGATGACAAAACCGGCGAGCTGTACATGGTGGCGGCCCGAGGCATCGAGGAGCGCGTAGCCCGCTCGTTCCGGCTCAAGGTGCAAGACAGCCTAGTAGGCCAGGTGGTCACCAGCGGCCAGCCTTTGATCCTGACCGGTGATGATTTGACCAAAATCAAAACCGCGTACCTGGTTCGCTCGATCATGTATGTCCCCTTAAAAATCAAGGGCCGGGTCAACGGGGTGTTGAGTGTGGCTAACCGGCAGCAGCCGCGAGACTTTACCAACCATGATTTGCGCCTCCTCTCGGCCCTGGCCGATTACGCCGCTATTTCGGTGGAAAACGCCAAGCTGTTTAACCAGGCTGAAAGTGAGCGCACCAAACTGGCTACGATTTTGAGCGAAATTGCCGAACCGGTGGTGGTGATTTCCAGCTATGATGACCGCGTTTTAATCGCCAATACCGCTTTTCGGCGCACGTTTAATCTGGGCGCGGTGGTGGCCGAAGGGCGCCCGCTGTCAGAACTGGTGCAGAATGAGGCCCTGATAACGCTTATCAAAAACGCGCCCGAGGCCGGTCACAGCCACAAGGCCGAAATCCCGGTGGAGACTGGCCGCACCTTTTACGCTACCCTCACCCCTGTGCCCGAGGTGGGCCGGGCGGTGATTATGCAAGACGTCTCTTATTTCAAAGAGTTGGACCGCATGAAATCAGAATTTGTGGCGACCGTTTCCCATGACCTGCGCGCCCCGCTGACCTTTGTCCGCTCCTATGCCCAAATGTTAGACGCGGCCGGCGAGCTGACCGACAAACAAGAAATGTTTGTGGGTCGGATTATCAATGCCACCGATCAAATCACCGCCCTGATCACCGATTTACTGGACCTGAGCAAAATTGAAGCTGGCCTTGAGCTGGAATTGAGCCTGCTGGATGTGGATGAATTGGCCAAAGAGGTTATCCAGGAGTATCAGGAGCAGGCAGCCCGGAAGCGCCAGCAGTTGATTTGCCACGCCCTGGAGCGGCCGGCCTGGGTTATGGGCAATAAGCTGCGCCTCAAACAGGTTATCAACAACCTGGTTGAAAATGCCCTCAAGTATACCCCCGAAGCGGGCCGCATCTCCGCCGTGGTCCGCACCTACGACGGCCAACTCTTGTTCAAAGTGGAGGATAACGGCCTGGGCATCCCCGCCAATGACCTGCCCTTTGTGTTTGACAAATTTTTCCGGGTCAAAGCTGACGACCGGGCCGATATTCAAGGCACCGGCCTGGGCCTGTCCATTTGCAAATCCATTGTCGAGAAACATGGCGGTTCTATTTGGGTAGAAAGCCAACACGGCGAGGGCAGCACCTTTACCTTTACCCTGCCTTTAGCCCCTGCCGCGCAACCCCAGGCCGTGCCGGCGGCGCTGCTCAATGCTGCGGAGCTGTCAATCCCCTGACCTGTGTCATTACCACGCGCAATAAAATTGTAATAATTCTCCCCTAAATTTGAAGGTGGATGTGTCCTTCAAAACAGGGCGGGGATGATGCCTTAATCCCTGCCCCATCACGGCTGAAAGGAGAATTAAACCATTGAAACCCGCCTTGCTAAAATATGTCACGGTTGGCCTGAGCTTGCTGCTGACCGCTTGCAGCGGCGCCGCCGCTGGTCAACCCGCGCCGGCTGAGACAGTTTTGCCGGCAGCAGAAGCGGAAGTAAAAACGACCCCAGTCCAAACTCCTGCTCAAAGCGAAATGGCGCAGAAATCGGCTCCCGCTCAAGTCACCCAGAAACCCGCCGCCAGGGAAACACCGGCCAGGGCTGCCGGTGATTCCGCACAGGTTGAGCCGGAGGCGCCGCTTGAAAAACCCCTCGCCAAAGTGGAAGAAACCGGCCCTGCCCCGGCTGCGAGTCAAGATACCGGCCTGACCGAATCTGGCCCTACCCCGGCTCAAGCCCAACTTTTAGCCGGCCTGGGCAGTCGCGGTCAGGCCCCGGAATTGAACAATGAAATTTGGCTCAACTCAGACCCGCTCAAGTTGGCGCACCTGCATGGCAAAGTGGTGCTGCTTGAGTTTTGGACTTTTGGCTGAATTAACTGCCGGCACGTAATTCCCTCGTTGAGGGAGTGGCATCAAAAATATAAAGATGATGGGCTGGTCATCATCGGCGTTCACACCCCGGAATTTGATTACGAAAGCCAGGTTGAAAATGTGAAACAGGCCATCATTGATTTGGATGTGCCCTACCCGGTGGCTATTGACAACGATTGGCAAACCTGGCAAGCCTACCATAATCGTTATTGGCCGGCCAAATATATCATTGACAAAGCCGGCAATATCCGTTACATTCATATCGGTGAAGGCGGCTACGAGGAAACCGAACAGGTGATTCAAGCTTTGCTGGCCGAGCGGATATCGTAAACGTAACGCGGCGAAGCCTCAACCACACCGATTTCCGACGTGTCATGTGGTGCGTGTTCCACGCAACACGCACCATGTGCAGAGCACAATCCTTGCGCGTCGTACAAATCTTGCGGGGTAACACTGTAAAGAGGCCCAAATTAAGTGTCTGCCAAAAAACATATCCTGGTTGTAGATGATGAACCCCATATCCGCGAAGTGGTCGAGTTATATCTGCGCCGCGATGGCTTTGAGGTGGAAGCGGTCGGCGACGGTGCGGCCGCGCTGGCGGCGATTGACCGCAAAGCCCCGGATTTGATCGTTCTTGATTTGATGCTGCCCCGGATAGGCGGCTTTCAGGTGACGCGGGCGCTGCGCCAGGGGGCGCAAGATATCCCCATCATCATGCTTACCGCCAAAAGCGATGAGGCTGACCGCATTGCCGGGCTGGAATTGGGCGCTGACGATTACCTGACCAAACCTTTTAGCCCCAAAGAATTGGTGGCCCGGGTCAAAGCCGTACTGCGCCGGGCCAGCGCCAAGCCCCTGGTTGACCCGCAGGCCCAGCCGGTTAGCAGCGGCAGCCTTACCATCAACCCGGCCACCCATCAAGCCTGGGTAGCCGCCCAAGAGGTCATCCTCACCGCTAAAGAGTTTGACCTGCTCTGGTTTTTGATGAACCATCCCGGCCAGGTTTTTACGCGGGATCAACTGCTGGACTGGGTCTGGGGCTATGATTTCTTTGGCGACGCCAGCACCGTTACCGTTCACGTGCGGCGGCTGCGTGAAAAAATTGAGCAAGACCCCAACAAACCCGAACACATCCTGACGGTGTGGGGAGTGGGGTACAAATTTGCCTCAGATCATTAAGCAGACCCGAAAGATTTTAAAAACCTTTAAGGTCTGCTAAACTCTGGGGCAGCCCTTTTCTCATGCAGGCAGAAAACGGGTTTCTAAACCTGTCAATCAAGTTGGGTAAAGCCTGGAAGGCCGGTGAATTGGCTAATCTTCCACCCTTCCAAATTTCCGGGTTAATCAGGCTCTCTATTTTAGGATAGAACGATGAACCTCACCCTCAAGCCGAAAGAGATCTGGTCTCCCTTGATAGGCCTGGTGGGCGCGTTTCTGGCGGCCCTGGCCATTGCCGTTTACGTGATGGAAGCCCCGGCCAGCGATTTGAAAGACCTGCTCCAATTTTTGTTGACCTCCAGCCTGCCCTCGCTGCTGGCCGGCTACCTGGTATTTACCCTGGGCCGGCGCTGGCTGCGCAGCATTCGCTACAAAACTTTGTTAGCCTACAGCCTGGGGGTGGTCATTGCCATCCTCAACATCTATGTCACCTCCACCCTGATGTTTGTCTCGGAGCACGATTTTTTGCTGCTGGGGCTGCTGTTGACTTTTGCCGGGATTCTGTCGGCCTCTTTTGGCTACCTGCTGGCCGCCAGCATGGCCCGCTCGCTGCTGCTGCTGCGCCTGGGGGCGCGCCAGGTAGCCGGCGGCGATTTTTCGGCCCGGATTCACCTGACCGAGCAGGATGAGCTTTCGGAGGTGGCCGATGCCTTCAACTTTATGAGTAATGAGTTGGAAAAATCGTTTGCCCGGCAGCGAGAATTGGAGCAGGCGCGGCGTGATATGATGGCGGCGGTCAGCCATGATTTGCGCACGCCGCTCACCTCTATCCAGGCCATGGTTGAAGCCCTGGCCGATGATGTCGTGACCGACCCGCCCACTGTGCGCCGCTACTACGGCGCAATCCGCTCCCAAATTGGCAATTTAGCCGGGTTGATCAATGATTTGTTTGAACTTTCTCAGCTTGAAACCGGCCAGGTTCAACTGCTGCTGGAGCCGGTCAATTTGAATGACCTGCTGTCCGACGTTTTAGAAACGATGCAGGCCCAGGCCGGGGCCAAAGGGGTCTCTTTGCAGGGGATTTTTAGCCAGGATGTGCCGCTCATCCAGGGTGAGCTGGCTAAAATTCAGCGGGTAATGTACAACCTGGTGCAGAACGCCATCCGCCACACCCCGGCGGGCGGCTCCATTTCACTGGCCACGCGTCTGGACACGAAAGGGGTGCAGGTGGAGGTGGCCGATACCGGCGAAGGCATTGCGCCGGAAGATTTGCCTTACATTTTTGACCAGTTCTTTCGGGGTGAAAAGAGCCGCAGCCGCCAAACCGGCGGGGCGGGTTTGGGTCTGGCCATCGCCAAGCGCATCATTGAGGCCCACCAGGGCTGCATTTGGGTGGAAAGCCAGGTGGGCCAGGGCACGCGCTTCAGCTTTGTGCTGCCCCTCACCCCCTAAGAGCCTGTCTGAAAAGCTTCCCGGAGGCTCGATTCTGAGCAAAACCGGCTATTAACTTCAGAGATTGTCTCTCGAAACCAGCCTCCGGGAAGCTAAACCGCCGGTTTTTTAGATAGTTTCGTAAGAAAACAATTACCAAGCTCCACTTACCAAATTACCGTCCTCGCCACCAATCTTTGCGCACGCGCGGGTCCATAAATTTGCCGGTATCGCGGATAGCTACCTGGATTTCATAGCCGCGCGCCCGGCCAAAGGGCTGCCCCGGCCGCAGGGCCGGCAGTTGGCGGCGTCCGGCCGCGTTCATCTGGTTGTACAGATTCAGCAGGCGTGGCTCTACACAGACGCCCTCTACATGCACGGTGTAACCGCTGACCACACTGTCCTCACGGGTGTATTTAAGGGTGATGCGGTTGGAGTCGGCGTACAGCACCAACACCTGGTTACCCTCGCCAATATCATAACCGGCGCCGGGCACGTGGATGGTTTCCCCCAGTTCGGTTTCACAGCCAATTAAAGAGACTTCAAAATCGGTAATGGGGCCGCCTCGCTGGCCGGGATTGGGGGGCGCGGCCCAATTCCACTGGTTAACCCGGTAGACATTGTTCAGAGCCGGGATGCGTTTGTCGGCAAAAAGGCCGGCCAATTGGGGGGCGCGGTTGTCGGTGGGGCCGCCCATATCAATGAGACTCAATTTGCCGGCCGTCGGGGCAAAACCGCGCAGCTCCAGGTTAAGGTCGGCGTGCTGCTTGGCCGGTCGGTCGGCGGGCGCGCCGGCAATGCTGAGAGTTTTGCTGTAGTCCACGCCCGGAATCGGCGCGCAGGGGTCAACCTGAGGCGTAGGAGCCGGCGCGGGAGCGGGGGCCGGAGGTGGTGGCGCAGGGGCCGGTGGAGTGGGTGGGGTGGGTGCGGGAGCGGGAGCTGGCGCGGGCGCTGGAGGCGGGGGTGCGGGGGCCGGTGGAGTGGGTGGGGCCGGAGCCGGAGCGGGAGCGGGCAAGGCGGGGATGACCAGAACCTGGCCCACCCAGATGTTGGGGGTGGCCAAATTGTTGGCCTGCTGGATCAAGGGATATTTGCTGGCGTCCCCATAAACCGTCCGGGCAATTTTTCCCAGGGTATCGCCGGGCTGGACGGTGTAGCTGGTCATCTGGCTTGGCCCGCTGCCCTGGGCATAGGCGGTAATCAGCTCGGTCAAAAGCTGCTCCAGAGTTTTACCCTCCTGCTGCACCCGGTTCAGCACAGCCTGATAAGTTACCTCGTCCAAGTTCAGATTGAAGTTCCGTTGGGTCATGCTATGTCTCCTTGCCACACTGAAAAGATAGTTACTTATACCACACTTTTAATTAAAATTCTAGTGAATGGCTTAATATTGCTGGATCAACTCCCCCACCGAGGGCAGCAAAATATCGGCGTGGGGGCCTAAAATCTCGGCGGAACTGACGCCCGATAGGACGCCGACCCGCAGGGCCACCCCGGCCGCCTGGCCCATGTCCAGGTCAGCCACATTATCGCCGACCACCGCCGTGCGGCCGGGCGAAACATTAAGCTGCCGGCACAGGCTCAAAACCATATCCGGCTGAGGTTTGATCGGGATACCGTCGTCGCCGCAGACGACGGCGGCCACAAAATCGCTCAAGCCTAATTTGACCAGGGTTGCCACCGTCGGCGCCCGGTCGTCGCTGGTGGCCACAGCAATTTTAAGGCCGTGCGTTTGCAGGGCCGCAAACAGAGCGCCCAGGTTGGCCAGGGGGTGGGCTGTAGCCACCGGGTCTGGGGTTTGCCACACTTTGGCCACGGCGCTTTCGGCGGCGGCAGGCGGCAGGCCGACCTCCCCAATCAAAACCTGCACCGCCAGAGCGCGCAGCCCCTTCATGGGCGTCACCGAAAGCGCCCCATGCGGCATAATCTGGCCGGTATCGGCGTAAAAATCCAGGGCTTGGTACAATCGCTCCGCCATCGAGCGGCCTGTCACCGCTTCCAGCCGGTTGGCCAGGTCAACCGCCCAGGCGGCCCACATGGCCTCAAAATTGATGAGCGTGCCATCTTTGTCAAAAACAATCAGGGCCGGGTTTATTTTGGTTAAAGCGGGGATAAGCTGGGGCGCCATCATGTCAGCTTCATCACCACCATGCCAAATACATTGGCGGCGGCATCGGCCCGATCCGACATGTTGGACACGTGGCGGTAAATCTCGCGCCGGCGCAGCAGGGCCATCAACTGCTTAAAATCTTTGGCTTTGGTAAACAAATCGGCCACGGCGACGCGGTAGAGGTGATCGGCCTCGTTTTCTAGCTTTTTGGCCCGGCGAGCGTGGTCGCCGGCCACGCGAGGGTTGGCGCTCAAGCGGTGGGCGGCCATGGTCAGCTCTTCCGCCTCTTGCCGCACCAGGGCTACCATGGTTCGCAGGTAATCATCGGCCTCCACTTTGAGCAAATTCATCTCCTCCAGGGTGGTGAGGGCATAGTCAATCATCTCATCAATGTGGAGTGAGAGGTTAAAAATATCCTCTCGATCCAGCGGGGTAATGAAGGTGCTGTGCAGCTCGTCAATGATGATGCGCCGGATTTCATCGGCGGCGTACTCTTTGGCCCGCATCTGTTCCAGGGCGGCCTCGTCGGGGCGGCCCAGGCAGCTTTCCAAGAATTTGATGCCGTCTACGGTGGCTTCACACTGCTGGATCAATAGCTCAATAAATTTGTTCTCACGTTTTTGACCAAATATGGCCTTCATATCCATGGGATCATCCTTATAATTGGGGAGATTGGAGATTATTAATCTCTAATCTCCAACCGCTAATTTCTCTTAACCCACCAGGAATTTGAGCGGAAAGTACAGCAGTGCAGCGATGCCGGCGGCGGCGGGTACGGTTAACACCCAGGCAATTAAAATATCGGCCATCACCCCCCAGCGTACCTGAGAGCGGCGCTGCGCCGCCCCTACCCCCAAAATGGAGGCGCTGACTACCTGGGTGGTGCTGACCGGCCCGCCCAGCAGCGAAGCTGCCAACACCACCAGGCTCGAGGTGAGTTGGGAGGTAAAGCCGTGAATCGGGCGAATACGGTAAAATTTACCGCCCAGGGTGCGGATAATCCGCCAGCCGCCGGTGGCCGTGCCGGCCGCAATGGCGCTGGCGCTCAGGAGGATAACCCACCACGGCACCACAAAACTCTGTTGAAAGCCCAGCACCATCAATCCCAGGGTGATAACACCCATTGTCTTTTGGGCATCATTGCCGCCATGGCTCAAGGCCAGGGCAATGGCGGTTGGAATTTGTGCCTGTTTAAAAAAAATATTCGCTTTGGGCGTGGCGGCCTGGGCCAAAAACAGAGTGAGCCGCATGATGATGACGCCGGCTAAAAAGCCCAGCAGCGGCGAAAAAAAGAGCGCCAGCGCAATTTTCCAGACCCCCTCCAGGCGAATGGCCTCTACCCCGGAGCCAAGCGCCACCGCTCCCACAATCCCGCCGATCAAGGCGTGAGATGAACTGGATGGAATGCCCAAATACCACGTCACCAGGTTCCACCCGCTGGCGCTTAAGAGGGCAGCCATGACCACGGTGATCGTGATAGACTGCGGCAGGGCCACCTCGGTACCGACGGTTTTGGCGACTGCTACCCCCAACACAAAAGGGCCAATAAATTCGGCCACGGCCACAATGGTCAGGGCGGCGCGGGCGGTCATAGCCCGCGAAGAAATCATGGTGGCGACAATATTGGCGCTGTCATGAAAACCGTTTAAAAAATCAAAGATCAGAGCCAAAATAATCAAGATGGTGATCAGCAGCAATGGCGACATCGTTATCAGGGTCAGGGCACGTTAGTGCTAATTTGTTTTATTGATGATATAATGCCTGGTTATATCGTCAAAATTAGCAATGGCCCATTATACCATAAAATTGGGTGGGAGAGCTATGTGGAGATTTTTGGTTTGGTATTATGGCGCTATTCAAACAGATTTCAAACCAAATAATGATATAATTAACATCTGGACGATGTTTTTATGGTCAAAAATACAACTTTTAAGTTGGCGTAATCCAGGCAGCATGCTTCACCGTTTTACGTTTGTGCTGGTACTGTGTTTGGCCGGTTTGCTGGTGGCCTGTGCGGGCCCCGACGCTCCCCAAACCCTCAAAATTGGGCTGGTTGCGCCCTTTGAGGGGCTGCACCGCCCTCTGGGGTATGAGGCTTTATTTGGGGTTAAGCTGGCCTTGCAAGAGCGCAATGCGGCCGGCGGCGTCAATGGGTACCGGGTAGAACTGGTCGCGCTGAATGATTTTGATGACCCCGACGAAGCCCAACTGCAGGCCAGAGCCTTGGCCGCCGACCCGGAGGTGATGGGCGTCATCGGCCACCTTTCGGCGCAGAGCACGGCCGCGGCCATCCCGGTTTACCAGGCCGCCCAATTGGCCGTGGTCATCCCCTGGAGCGCCGATGTTAAACCGGCGACCGGCATTGTTAGCGTTGCGGCTACCCTCCCAGATATAACAGCCTATTTAGAAACTCTCGGTGAGAGTTTGGGTTTTAAAGAAATAGTAACACTTTCCGACGCCAACCTTAAGGTTATGCCCAAACAAACCCAGGCCATCGCTCTGGCGGTAGACGGTGTTACGGCGGGCAATATTTTGTTAGCCTTACCGCCAACCCGGCGGCCCCAGGCTGTATTTGGCCTGGCAGATGTGGGCAGCCCCCAAACGGTGCAGGTGGCCCAAGCGGCCGCTGACGGCCTGATTTATGTCTCGCCGGGGCCAGACCCGCAGACTTTGCCTGAGGCGGCCGCCTTTGTTAAAGCCTATCAAGCCCTGGCCGGATTTCCACCAGGGCCGCGGGCGGTACTGGCTTATGATGCCGCCCAGGTTTTGTTAGATGGAATCGAGCAGAGTCTACGTATTAATCACCATCAGTTAACTCGGGCTGATGTTAGCACCGGTATTATCAAGGTTCAGCGGCGCAGCTTAACCGGCGATATCGCCTTTACCTCGCAGGGACGGCGAGTGCAGGCCCCGGTTTGGGCCTATCAGATTACGGGCGGGCTTTATCCCGGTACACCGTTGGCGCCTTGACAGGGGGAGATCATGCGTGTATTGATGCTTTCATGGGAATATCCACCTAATGTTGTGGGCGGCTTGGGGCGGCATGTGGCTGAATTATCGCCGGCCCTGGCCGAACAGAAGGTAGAACTTCACGTTGTCACTCCTACAGTTAAAAAACAAGATATTTCGATTATTCGCGAGCATGGGGTGGTGGTTCATTGGGTTCACACCCCCACCATAGGGGTAGAAACGCTGGATATTTATGCCCGCGCCACCATTATTAACAAGGCTTTGGTAGATTACGCCTTGTCATTACCGCAAAGATATGGGCCATATGATCTCATCCATGTGCATGATTGGTTAACCGGCTTTGCCGGGATTGCTTTGCAGCAGCAGTGGAACTGCCCGCTGGTTGTCACCATCCACGCCAC
>CAZDMM010000175.1:0-11217 GCA_964505845.1 uncultured Caldilineaceae bacterium | reverse complement strand
AGTCGCCGACTGAGTTTAGCCGGCCCAGAGCGACACTGGGAACTCTGATAGAGACAGGTGTGGGCAAATACCAGGTCATAATGACCGGCGTTTATCTGCCGGGCAATATCCTGTCCTAAGCGGGTCAAGCTCCCCAGATCACGCCACCGCTGCAACTGGTTTAAACGCCCCAAAGGGCTGTTAAACAATGGGTGAGGGGTAAAATCAAAAATATGATGCTGCCGGACAAAGGGCCGGATATCACAAAAGCTATGGTCGGCGCTGCTTAAAGTATAAACATCAATGTGATGATGGGCCGCCAGGCGGCGCGTCCACTCATAAATGGCGCGTTTGGCTCCACCGCTGGGAGCGTTATGATAGAGTGCAATCCGCATAAGTAAATTAACACCTCACAATCACTGGCTATAATTTAGCATAGAATAGTTGTAGTTATGAGAGGTTGGCGCTTATAGGGGGTGAGCTTTTTTTAAATCAGCAAAAGGGGGAACGGTCAACGGGTCAACCGGGCGTCCGGTTTTGGCCTGTAACAAAATTTTGCACAAAGACGGGTTTACCCGGTAAGCGGCGTAGAGCAAAGCGCCGGCCAGGTCTTTGGGGTTTAATTCTCGCGCCCGTAGCAGCCAGGCTCTGACATAGGTGGGGTTATCCTCAAATAAAAGGGCTTTACTGGCCATCAAGCGCAGCAACCTGGCCTGGTGCGGGGCGGGCAAAGCCATAAATTCCGGCCAGTGGGTGATGGCGGTTTGTTGGTCGGGCGCTCCCCTCAGTAGGTTAACCAGCAACTCATAAAACACATTCAGCCGGACATCAAGGGAACAGGTTTTAAAGTTTGCCATTTTGACAGCTTTGCTGCGGCATTTGGCCGTATCTACAGCGCGCCGGCGCAAACCGGTTAGAACAGTAATATTGGTCTGGTGGACTCGATAGCGGCAGGTGTCATGCCCAAGATAACCAAATTGAGCCAGGTCGGCATAATGCATAAAAAAGTCCCAATCAGGCCCAATCACAATCTCAGGATCAAATGTTAACTGATGTTGGGTAATGAGGTTGGTGCGTAACACCACGCACATGGGCGGGCCAAACACATCTGAGCCGCGCACCACTTCTTCAAAAACCCGCCCAACAAAAGGGCCACGCCGCCGGCTGGAGAGGGTTTGCAGCAAGGTTCCGTTTGAATCACAGTAGTAGCCGTCGGTATATACCCCATCGTGCTCTGGGTGAGCCTGCAAATAAGCCACGGTTACTTCTAAGTGGTCAGGCAGGTAGGCATCATCGGCGTCTAAAAAGGCCAAAAATTCGCCCTGCATGTGGGCCAGGGCTTTGTTTCGGGCTGCGGCCTCGCCGCTGTTGGCCTGCTGAAAAACCCTCAGGCGAGGGTCGGTAAATTGAGCCACCGCCGCGGCGGTATTGTCAGTAGAGCCATCGTTAACAATCAGCAGTTCCCACTGCCTGTAACTCTGGGCCAGCACGCTTTGAATGGCCTGTTCGATATATTTTTCAGCATTGTAAGCCGGCATCATGATGCTAACCAATCCGGGCTGCATAGCTCATCTTCCTTAATCGTTGGCGGCCAATCATCCTGGCCGGCTAAAGTTCAAATTTGGTCTACCGGCTGCCCTGCAATCACGGCCCGAAACAGCCGCTCCAGGCGCGCTAAATAATGCTCCCACGAATGTTGGCGCACCGCATCCTCCCGCGCCTGCCGGGCTAACCCGGCGCGCAGACCGGGGTCGGCAATCAAACGCTGCAAGGCTGCGGCCATGGCCGGCGCATCTCCCGGCGAAACCAACAAACCGTTGCGGCCATCTTGAATCACCTGGACTATTTGCCCCACCCCTGAGGCGACAATGGCCGTACCCGAAGCCATATATTCAAAGAGCTTGAGCGGGGACAGCCATAAATCGTGCTGCATGGGGGGATAAGGCGCGGCGGCAATATCGGCGGCGGCGGCCAGGCGAGGAATCTCGGTATGGGCCATAAAGCCGGTAAACTGCACCGCCTGGGTAAGGTCCAGGCTCGCCGCCCGCTGCATCATAGCCTGGCGCTGGGAGCCTTCACCCACCAAAACCAGGCGCGCCTCAGGATGGGCCGCCAATACCTGGGCAAAGGCATCCAACAGGGTGGCAACATCGTGCCACTCATAAAAAGCGCCCACAAACAGCACCAGGGGCTGGTCAGTAATCCCCAGCGAGGCGCGCATTTCAGCGCGCGCCTGGGGGTCTGGCCGGAAGCGCTGCACATCGGCCACATTGGAAAACACCACAATCTTTTCCCCCGGCACGCCCCAAACCGAGGTCAAATGCCGCTTGAGGGGTTCGGAGACGCAGATAACGCAATCCGCCGAGTTCAGGTTATAGCGCATCGTTTCTTTGGCCCGCCAGCGCAACAATCCGGTGATGGGTTTACCCATATAATCATGTTCCAGGATATCATCGGCCTCAACGTACAGCACATAAGGCAGTTTGAGCCGCCGGCAGGCCTTGGCGACCCCATCCCGATAAAGACCATTCCGTTCATACACCAAATCATGCCCTGGCAAGCACTGTAAACAGGCATCCAACAGGCGGTAATTTGAAAACACATTCAAATAAGGCGCGCCCAGCCAGCGTTGTGCCCGCCAGACCCCCCGGCTCACCAGGTTAAACCAGCCGCTGGCCGACCAGCTTCGCGGGGCAGGTTTTGGCTGCTGCGGGTCATCGGTACAGACCAGGTCGTCAAAGCTGCGCGGCCCCACAAAGGTAAGGGTGTGGCCGCGCGCCGGTAAACCGGCGGCGATGTAGCGTTGGATGATATAGGTGGCCTCGGCCGGCTCGCCCCGCATCACTTGCGCCAGCGGCTCTAATTGGGGGAGGCACACCACAATTCGTAAAGGGCTGGAGAACAAAACCTCAGGCGGCCGGGCCAGGTCTGTTTGAGGCGGGGAGGTAGGCATGGTAAGGTTCATGTCAACGGCGTCCCTGTTGCAGGGCTTCTTGATAGATCAGGTTGAAATGATTGCAAACTGCGGCGGGCTGGAACGGCCCATACTCGTAAGCTTGGCGAGCGGCCTGGGCTAACCTTAGCCGCAGGGCGGGGGCCTCTATCAGCGCGCAGATTTTTTGCGCCAAACAAGCCGAGTCGCCCGGCTGGCACAGCAGGCCGTTAACGCCGTCTTGAATCAATTCTGGGATGCCTCCCACCGCTGTAACAACGATGGGACAACTATAGGCCATTGCCTCCACCATACCCAGAGGCTGGCCCTCCAAAATGGAAGACATCACAAAGATATCGGTGTGCGCCATAATCTGAGAGAGTTCTTCGCGCCGGGTGAAAGCGCCCACAAAGATGGCGTTTCCATCCAGGCCAAGCTGCTCGGCATAGGCCAGCAGTTCCTCCCGCAGCGGCCCATCCCCATACACCTTAAATTGAGCGTTTGGATAAATTGCTCTGACCTGGACGATAGCCTCAAGCAGGTAAGTAAGCCCTTTAGCCACCACCAAACGGGCTACAGTGGTGACGCGGATGGGGTCATCGGCTGTGCGGGACTTGCCGTTTCGATGCCAGCCCAAAGCCATTGGATCCGGCAGGAGAGGGTTTCTGACCACGATAGGCCGGGTAACGCCGCAGACCGTGCGCAGGGCCTCGGCGCTCTTTTCAGATACCGCCACCACCGTCGTGGCCTTGTTGATGCTCTGCTGGAACCCCTGCCACCAATTAAATTGAGCGTCGGGAGTTTGGTGCTCTTCATACACCACCGGTATTTTATGGGCATGCGCCCACTCTATGACAAAGAGCAGCGTGCTGGTGTAACCCTGGATATGAAGGAGGTCAGGTCGCCAGCGCCAGCGCCACCAGGTCAATAATAAGTGGGCTAACGTTTGATAGCGTTCCAATCCAATAACCCGACCCAGCAAGTGGACCAGCAGTTGGCCCCGCAGCCAGTCGTGAGCACTGCTCAGGGCTTGCTCCCAGGAGCATCGCCGGCGCAAGAAAAGCGCACCGGCCAGCACATAGATCAGCGGGCTGGCCAGCCGCAGCAGCAGCGCCAGTATCCTCATCTTGGTCGGCCAGTGCGAGATTGGCCTGGAGAGCAGTTTAGGCGCTTGAACAACCGTGACCCCATTCTGGCGTAACCTGAGCAGGTATTGATTGCTGGGGGGCGCCCAGGTAGTAGATAAAACACTCACCTGGTGCCCCTGCTGCTGCAAACCAACGGCCAGGGTGGTGGCATACTCTTCTAATCCTCCAAATTCTTGAGGATCATAGAGGATCATGCAAATTCTCATTAATTCAGTTCCGGTACAAAAGCTATTAGTTGAGACAAGGTAACAGGCCTTTAATCAGCAGGTTTACGGATTAGCTCCAGGATCGGTGGGAGCTGCCGGCGTATCGGTAGCGGTTGGCGGTACCGGCGTGTCGGTCGGCGGAATAGGCGTGTCGGTCGGCGGGACAGGCGTGTTGGTGGCCGTCGGCGGCACGGGCGTATCCGTTGCCGTCGGCGGAATAGGCGTGTCGGTGGCCGTCGGCGGCAGTGGGGTGTTGGTGGCCGTCGGCGGCACAGGCGTATTCGTCGCCGTCGGCGGAATAGGCGTGTTGGTGGCCGTCGGCGGCAGTGGGGTGTTGGTCGAAGTTGGGGCTAGCAGTGTCGTTACGCTCCCGCCGCCAAAGTTATCCAAGATGGTGGCGCTGGCATTATACATGAACAATCCAATATAGCCAGTTTTGGTATAATGCGGCCAGGCCGTTACATCCCGGCTGGCTATCAGGCTGCCATTTTTATACACCTCCACCTGCCCGTTGGCTTTGGCCCGCGCTCCAAACTGGTCGCCGCTGACAAAGGTGACCGGAATATTGGTTCCGCGCTGAATCCAGCCTTGAGGCGTTTGAAAAGTCCAGACCTGAACCTGTTTTGGCCCTGGGTTATATATGACTTCGATCAGGCCGCTGTTGTAACTGCTGTTGCTTTGAGATTTGAGCACCAGGCCTATTTCGACCCCACTCATGGTAGACAGGGTGACATACGCCTCCTGCTCGGTCCCAAAGGAGGCGCTGTTCCAGTAGATGTCTTGCTCGCCGTTGCTGCCAACCCGCAGTTGGTTGCTTGAGAGGCTGTAACTGCTGGTGCGGCCCGACCAACTGGCTCCAATCGCGCCATTGGCCCGATTGAAGTTATCCAATACTCCGGCGCCGGGGAAACCGGCTCCGGGGATGGGCGTGTTGGTCGCCGTCGGTGGGATAGGCGTGTTCGTAGCCGTCGGCGGAATAGGCGTGTTGGTCGCCGTCGGTGGGATAGGCGTGTTGGTCGCCGTTGGCGGGATAGGCGTGTTGGTCGCCGTTGGCGGGATAGGCGTATTGGTCGCCGTTGGCGGGATAGGCGTGTTGGTCGCCGTTGGCGGGATAGGCGTGTTGGTGGGCGGGATGGGGGTGTTGGTCGCCGTCGGCGGGATGGGCGTATTCGTCGCCGTCGGCGGGATGGGCGTATTGGTCGCCGTCGGCGGAATAGGCGTGTTGGTGGCCGTCGGTGGGATAGGGGTATTGGTCGCCGTCGGCGGGATGGGCGTATTGGTCGGGGTTGGCCCGGCGCTCATAGTGCCCCCGCCAAAATTATCCAGCAAGGTATTGGGGGCGCCAATAAAAAACAGCCCGATGTAGCCCCCACTGGCATAATTGGACCAGGCCGTCACATCGCGCGTTCCCAACGACGCTCCGTTTCGATACACTTCAACCTGCCCATTGGCCCTGGCCCTGACCCCAAACTGATCCCCATTGACAAATGTCACCGAGAGGTCAGCCCCGCGCTGAACCCAACCCTGGGAACTTTGATAGGTCCACACCTGTACCCGCCGTCCAACCGGGTCATACAAAACCTCAATTAAGCCGGAGTTAAAGCTGGTGCTGCTCTGAGATTTGAGCACCAGCCCCATCTCCGCTCCATTCGGATCAATGGTAGCCAGGGTGACAAATACTTCCTGGTCAGCCCCAAACGAGGAGGGATTCCAATAGATATCCTGAGTGGAGCCAACATCCAACTGGTTGGCAGCGATGGCGTAACCGCTGGTGCTGCCCGACCAGTTAGCCCCAATTGGCCCGTTGGCCCGGTTAAAGTTATCTACGACCACGGTGCTGGGGAAGTTTACCCCGGGTAGGGGGGTGTTGGTTGGGGTGGGCGGGCCTGGGGTATTGGTTGGGGTGGGCGGCGTGCCGGTTGGGGTATGGGTGGGGGTGCTGGTTGCGCCCACCACTTCGGCGTCAAGCCTGAGGCTAACGGCCAGATTTTGCTGAGCTACTCGTAAAACATTGGTAAAATTGATGTTAGACACATTATCGCCGCAGCCGTGGTAGTTGGGGTGGTAGTACAACCATCCTCCCCCACTGCTGACGGCTACCTGACCATAGTTCCAATAGGAATGTTCGTCGGAATTCTGAATTGCGTCGTCTTTGCCAAAGCCAATAGCGATACCATAGTCTATCTTGACCTGGTTGAACATGTCGGCGATGCGCTCGGAGGCAGCACTGTTATATGAAATCTCGTTGAAATAGCCGGTTGGGTCTGAGGGATATGGCCAGCCAATATGATCCATCACCAGTCCGGCTTTGATTTGCTCGCCGCGCGCCAGGGCTTGTTGCACGTGATAGGTTGACCCGTAGTAGGCCACCCCTCTCTGGTTACTGAATTCCTCGGCCGCCCACAGAATAAAACGCATGGAGTAGCGATTGGGGTAATCCTTAAGGACGCGGGCCAGTTCAATCACCGCCGTTGACCCGGAGGCGTTATCGGCGCCACCCGGCGACCCGGCGACCGAGTCAAGATGCCCGCTGAATTCGATGAAAACGTTAGGGTAGGCGCTGCCCACTTTAGTAACATACACATTGTGCCCCGCGCCGCCCGGCAGCGTCTCCATGGTGATGGAAGCCGCCGGATAGCCCATCGCCTCAAACCGCGCCTTAACATAGTCAGCGGCCATTTCGATGGTGTTCTTGGGGTAAACAACGCCGCTGGCCGTACAGGTGCCGGCGGTATAGGGGCTAAAGGTGTCCTCCCGGCGCGGCCCATACTGGTTTACCAAATCAGTCGCCACTGCGCTCAAATTAGCAGAGCTAATCTGGCCCAGGTAGCCGGGGATTGGATCGGGCGTTTGGGCGGCCGAAATGTGGCTGCCGCCCAGGGCCAGGATGAGAGCTGCTCCTGTCAACAGCACAACCAAAATACGATTGACCAGTTTTGTACTCATAGTTTCCCTCCTAAATCCCTACATAAATGCAATCAATAGTGGCGTTGGTTAACAGAAAGCGGCGCTGAAACTACGTGAAGCGGTTTTGGCTCAAATTCCTGAATCGCCTCGACTACCCGCGCCTGGTCTGCCTCAGCCAAATCGTTATAAAAAGGCAAACGGAGCAGGCGGTCGCTTATATCCTCGGTCACGGGGCAGTCGCCTTCTTTACCGCCAAAGCGCCGTCCCACATCCGACAGATGTAAGGGCAGATAATGAAAAACGCTGAGAATCCGGCGCGCCTTAAGATGGTCAATCAAAGCCTGGCGAATTTCCAGGGAAGGTAATAACATGTAAAACATGTGATAGGACTGTTCGCAGTAGGCCGGCACTACCGGCAGCCTGACCTGGTTGGCCTCTGCCCAGGGCCCCAGATGTTCGTAATAGTAGGTCCATACCCTTTGCCGTTTGGCCTGAATCTCATCACGGGCTTCCAGTTGAGCGTACAAAAAAGCGGCCAAAATATCAGAGGGCAGATAGCTGGAGCCAATATCTACCCAGGTATACTTGTCAACCTGTCCCCGGAAGAAGCGGCTGCGGTTGGTGCCCTTCTCGCGGATGATCTCGGCGCGTTCAATGTATTGGGGGTCATTAATGATGAGGGCGCCGCCCTCACCGCAGATAAAGTTTTTGGTTTCATGAAAACTTTGGGTTGCAAACGCCCCAAAGGTTCCCAGGTAACGGCCCTTGTATTTGCCAAACAAGCCATGCGCATTGTCTTCGACGATGGGGATGTTATATTTGGCGGCAATGGCCCCGATGGCGTCCATTTCACAGCCTACCCCGGCGTAATGGACGGGCACAATGGCCCGGGTCCGTTCAGTGATTAACCGCTCTAATTTGGTTTCGTCCATATTGAGCGTATCGGGGCGCATATCAATAAAAACCGGTCTGGCTCCCCGCAAGACAAATGCGTTGGGGGTGCTGACAAAGGTAAAGGACGGCACGATTACCTCATCGCCCGGCTGAATTTCCAAAAGCAGCGCGGCCATTTCAAGGGCGTGGGTGCATGAGGTTGTTAACAGCACGCGGGGCACATTGAGGGCCTGCTCCAGGTAGGCATGGCACTTTTTGGTAAAGGCGGCGTCACCGGCAGAATAGCCGTTATGGATGGCCTGTGAGATGTAGTACAACTCTTTACCTACAATGGTGGGCCGGTTAAAGTCAATGTCATACATTCGCTTGAGATTCATAAAGTGCTCCTTTAGCAACATCGTTTTTTGACCTGGCTTGAAAACTCTCACGCCAGCCCCAAATGTAATAGGGGGCTTCAGGCCCGCAGTTAAAAAGCACATCCAAAACCGATACCTGGTGCTCGAAGGGGGGGAAGGCTTGCGGATATTCAGGATAGCCTGAGTAATCTTTGTAAACCAGTTGAATACCGGCATCCACGAATTTTTGTTCGTTCAGATAATCTTTGGCGGCGGGGCCAGATACATAGAGGGTTGCGGCCGCTTGCTGCAATAAGTTGAGCAGGCGGTCGCCCTTCTCGCCGGCCAGCCGAAATTCTTGAGACTTGGCGAACTCAGTTTTAAGGCCTAAAAACTCCGAGCTAATGGTTTTGATCAGAAATTGATTCAACTCTGATAAAGTGGCCCATTTGGTTTTGAGGTAGATGTGCTCAAAAAACTCCTGATACTGCTTAAAGTAGGGCCTTTTTGAGTAGGCTTGTTGCAGTGTGGCCCAATGCTTTCGGGGCCAGTGATTGTCGTTTAATTCGACCTCGCAGATCAACCTTTGTTCTGAAGCGCCTACCGGAATCGTCAACCATTGGGGGCCTTGCGCCGTTTTAACCTTGTTGCGATTGCGCCAATCATTCTTGGTGTACTGCACATCATCGTAAAAGATGAACAGATCAACGTCGTGGATAATATCAAAGTAACCCTTCCAGGGGATGTAGTTGGATTGGATGACTGCTACCTTTTTCATCAGTGATTCCCTTTGCGACCCATCACCTGCCGGCCAACTGCCTCAGCAAACGGCCTTTTTGTGCAATCTGATCCCTTGAGAGTGCATGATCAAGTCAATAGAATCATCGGTTTCGTAAAGCCCATCCGCCCGGCCGTTCTGGCACAGTTCAAACCTATCTACCGCCACTCGCCTTTGGCCCACCAGGAGGCTGGTACCCGGCAGTGGATTGAAGGCTCTTACCATCTTACGAATGGTGGGGATATCCGCCGCCAGCTCAAGATAGCCATCCTCGGCGGTTGGCCGGGGGGCCAGCGTAGCCAGGCGGTGATCCTGGGGTGTACCCGCCGGTTTGGTGAAGCCGGCAAACAGACTAATTAGATCGGGGATCATCGCCCCTGTCAGTTGGGCCAATTTCCGCCTTAGCTGGCCATCATAGTCCGTTTCATCAATGGGTATTGACCTTTGAAACAATATGTTGCCATCGTCTAACTGCTCGGTGATATAGTGAGCCGTAACGCCGGTAACTTTCTCATCATTTAATAACGCCGCCTGGGTAGGGCAAGGGCCGCGATACCGTGGCAGCAGCGAAGGATGAAAATTCACCACTCCCAACGGCGGCAGCTCCAGGACGTTTTGCGCCAAGATTTGCTTAAAGGTGGCCACGATGAGCAAATCCGGTGAATGTCCGGCCACCAAACGAGTGCCTTCGTCGCTGCGCACCTTTACCCCATAGTAACATTTGATCTGCCGCTCGGCGCACAGCTCAAGCAACTGCTGCTCCTCATAGTAAGGAAAGGGGTTGTCGTACTTGACGGTAAAAACCGCTCTCAGGTTCACCCTGGCATCTTGGAGCAGGGCCTTCAGCACCGGGTTGCCAAAACCGGTCAGAGCAAACAGTACCACGTTGAGCTTGTCACTTTTAGGCATACCGGCACTCTCCTGGGCGCTCAAACAGCCTGGCTTCTCAAGTTAACTACTCCACCGGCTTACCGTTGAGCGCAGTAAAATAGACAGCAAGCCCCGATTCGCCAGGTACCTGGGATTAGCGGCAATAGCCTGGAATACCTTTGCGGGCACCTGCGCATACTCGCCGGCGTGATAACTTTGAAAGGCGCGGTTAACTGAGTAAAAACTATTCAATTTACGCACACCGGCCCGGCCCCCCAGCTTTTCAAGATAAGGGGCAAAAGCATGCAAAAGCTTCTGAGCAGCCGCAGGGCCAAATTCAGCCTCATAATTGAGCAATTGGTGAGTTAACGCGCTCAAAAAAGCTTCATCCAGGGGGGCCTGCAGCCGGGCCGCTTGCTCAAAGTGTCTGCGCCCATCATCGGCGCGATCCCAGATTACAGCGCGGATCCCCTTGAGCAAATATCCTCGTCCCACCGCCCAATCATATTGCTCCGACAGCCCGGCCAACTCTGGCGGAAGCTGGGCCAGGACTCTGTACAGGATGGCCTCGTGCTGCTGGCTCTCATCATCAATGCAGTTGATAAGAAAGTGATTCAGCAGCTCACAGGGCGCTCCTTGAAGAATGGCCGGCTTCAACCGAACCGCCTCGCGGACAAACTCCTGTCCTACCCCGGTTTCGTCCTGGGCAAAAGCCAGGTAGGCCCAGTACATATAGAGATTTGTATGGGCAGAATCTCGCAGGGCTAATACTTCTGGGGGGCAGCGAGGGTCCGCAAAAATTTTTGCTTGATTGTTTAGCTCAGAATTACAGCCGCCCGGCAGGTTTCTAATGGTCCGTTTAGAATGGTAGCGGCGATAATTGAGGGCGCGGTCCACAAAAGCAAATTGGCAGCCCGACATAAACAGATGACCAAAGTGGAGAATTTCTGCGCCTCGACTCCCGCCGACCAAATCCATTTGCAGCGCCCATTTTCGCCGGAGCACTACATCGCTGGGAGAGAGCGGAAACCACAGCACCAGGTCGGCCAGCGTCATAACGCGGGGCGGCCGCCACAAATCACGAATGGTCCTGGCCGAGTAGTTTAACTCAAAACGAGCGTTATAGGTAAAGCCAACATCGGGGTGCTGCTCCAGAAAGGCAACATGG
>CAZDMM010000174.1:3477-11319 GCA_964505845.1 uncultured Caldilineaceae bacterium | reverse complement strand
GAGCCAGCGGCAGCGCCGAGCGCGCCCTGGGCGGCCTGCAAAGCACCAGCCTGATCCCCACCTTTGGCGCATGTTTTAGCAACAACACCGGTGGAACCATCACCGGCCTCACCATTGCCTACACCGGCGAGGAGTGGCGACTGGGCGCCGCCGGCCGCACCGACCAGCTTGATTTTCAATACAGCACCAACGCCGCCAGTCTCACCACCGGAACATGGAATGACTTCAACTCGCTCGACTTTATTACCCCGGATACCATCACCACCGGCCCCAAAAACGGCAACACCTCTCCCGACCGCACCGGCCTGGCGGCTACCCTCTCTGCCCTCAATCTGGCTAACGGCGCTACCTTTTGGATACGCTGGGCCGATTTCAACGCGTCCGGCGCAGACGACGGCCTGGCTGTGGACGATTTTAGGCTTACCCCCCTCGGCCCGGTAGTTTCCGTGGCCGCCGGGGCCGCGCCCAACGAAACCGGCCCGACAACCGGGGTCTTCAGCCTTACCCTCGCCGCCCCGGCCCCTCCCGGCGGTCTGACCGTTAGTTACAATCTGGCCGGCTCCACCGCCGCCTCACCCGCCGACTACAGCCTGGCCGCCGGCGCAAACCTCAGCAGCCTGACTGCCTCCACCTTCACCCTGGCCGCCGGGCAGAGCAGCGGCGCCATCGTCCTTACCCCCGTTGACGACCAGGTTGACGACGACGGTGAGACGGTTCAGCTTAACCTGGTCGCCGGGCCAGGCTACACCCTCGGCGCAGCCGCCAGCGCCACCCACACCATTGCCGACAACGACACGCGGGGTGTAACCGTGAGCCAGGCGGGCGGCGTCGCTGTGGCCGAAGGGGGAATAACCGCTACCTACACCCTCCGGCTCGATACCATTCCGACGGCCACCGTGACCGTCAGTTTCAATACCGGCAGCCAAATCCAACCTATCGCTGCTTTGACCTTCCCGGCAGATGTGTCTGCCCTCACCCCGCAAACCGTGGTCGTGGCCGCCGTTGACGATGCCCTGGTCGAAGGCGACCACTCCGGCCTGATTACCCACACGTTGAGCGGCGGCGGCTATGAGGGTATCGGCAGCGCCGGTGTATCTGCCGCCATCACCGACAACGATATTGCCTACAGCCTGACCGGCCATACCCCAACGGTCAATCCCGAAGGTAACGCCGGTACAACCCCCATCAGCTTTACCCTCACCCGCACCGGCGATTTTACCCACAGCAGCACGATTGATTTTAGCCTCGACGGAACCGCCGCCACCGGCGCAGATTATAACAACATTTTGCCCGCCGGAGGCGTGGTTAGCTTTGCCGCAGGTGTGACCCGTACCCACATCACCCTGGACATCTTGGGCGACTTTATTGATGAGAGTGATGAAACCATCATCCTTACCCTTTCAAACCCCGGCGGCGCCAATGACTCCGGCACAGGGGTTATCTCCGGCAGCCCCAGCACTACCATCACCATCATGGATGACGACAGCGCCGGTTTTACCATCATCAGCCCCACCAACCCCATCACCCTCAGCGAGCCGGATACCTCGGCCGTGTTTACCCTGACCCTGACCAGCCAACCCACCGCGCCGGTGATGGTCGCCTTGAGCGCCAGCCCGGCCACGGAGTGTACCGTTTGGCCGCCTGCCCTCATCCTCCACAGCGGCAACTTTAACACCGGTGCAAACGCCGCCGTAACCGCCCTGGATGATTCTGTAACCGATGGCGTTCAAGCCTGCGATATTGTAACAGCCGCCGCAGCCAGCGTCGACCCAAACTACAACGGCCTGAACCCGCCCGACATCGCCGTCAACGTGCTGGACAATGACAACCCACCCATCAACCCTCAACATCTTATCTTTTTGCCGCAGCTTACCCACAGGGCCATGGTAGCCCCGGATTTGGTAATTGACAGCCTGAGCGCCGGCCGCAGCGGGGTAACGGTGGTTATCCGCAACGCCGGCAATGCCCCCGTGATAGATGCCTTCTGGGTAGACGTGTATTTCAATCCAACCCAAACCCCGGCTTTCAACCAGCCCTGGCCGGCCATCGCTGCTCACGGGCAGGTTTGGGGGGTAACCGGGGCCGGTTTGAGCCAACTGACTCCGGGTGGAACGCTAACGCTGACCAGCGGCGGCCCCTATTTCTTTAGCAGCGAGAGCAGCCCGCTGCCCTTGCCGGCAGGAGCCAACGTCTATGCCCTGGCCGACTCGGTTAATTTCAGCACGGCTTATGGCGCCGTCCCGGAAAGCAACGAGGACAACAATTTATTTGGCCCGGTCCTTTCAACCGCCGGCGGCCGCCCACCTGCCGCCGGGCTGGCCGCGTCGCCTTCAACCGCCGGGTTGCCGGGCCGCTGAGGCGAGATAAAGCTATTTACGAGGAGCGTGTTAAAATGAAAAAACAGCGCCCTAAAACCTGCCTGATAGTTCTGGGGGCGGTCATACTGGCCTTATCACTGACTGCAACCGCGTTTGGGCTGGCCTGGCCGCCTGAGGTTGAAGCCGGGGCCACCCTCCCGCCCCGCCAGCCGCCCCGCTCTCCCCAACATAAGGGAGACAAAGACCAGGCCGGCTCCGATTCTGCCGGGGCCTACATTGAGCTGCAGCTTCAACCGGCTCAAATCGAATTGTGGACGGTGGTGCAGTGGCAAGACAGCGCCGGAGGGTGGCACAAGGTGGATGGTTGGGAGGGGCCGCCGGAGAGCAGCGGCCGGCAGTGGTGGGTGGCTCCCAAAGATTTTGGCAAGGGGCCGTTCCGTTGGGTGGTTACGCGGGGGCCGGGCGGCCCGCCGGCAGGGGTCAGCGCCCCCTTCAATTTGCCGGTGGGGGCGGGTCAGCGGGTGCAGGTGATGCTGACGTTGAAGTAAACTTGGGGGAAACATTAGAAGTGTGGAGGGTGGAAGGTTGGTAAATATCCAGGCCTCCACCCTTCCAGGCTTCCTTTTTTTTGGCGTCTCCAGATAATTATTGGTGAACTATGTAGTCGCTATGTGTCTGCGCCGCCAGGCCACCACGCCAAACCCCAGCCCTCCCAACAGCCCAAGCAGCACCAAACATACTCCCCCGCACAACAAGAAAAAAGTTGGCACTCCGGCGATGTAGTAAACATACTCAATTTTGACATCCCGGTACTCCTCATCCTGGGCCGCAAAGGAAAAGACAAAATCGTCGTTGACCGAGCGGGGATTCCAGATGCGCTCTTCAAACTTGGTCAAAAACAGGTTGCGATCCACAAAAGGTTGCAAAGGTGAATCGGCCGGCAGGGCCGCCGGGTCAACCCATTCGGCAAAGGGGATGTGACTGTCGCCAAAAGTTTGGGCTTTCTGCACCCGGTGCTCGGCCAGCACATAGAGATACACCGGCATGACGCCGCTTGCCAGGGCGGTAGAGCGCATGGGGTAAACCAGCTCCGTGGTGGGAAAGGTGAGCCACAGCGGGTCGAGCTGCCCGCTTAAGGCTTTATCTGCCCCGCCAGGGGTCAGCCGGGCGGCGATGTAAAACCACTGCTGCTGCACATAAGGTTGCAGCACCTCGTTTAAGCCGGCCGGAAAGTTGTAGCCGTGGTCAGCCAACCACCGGCTCAAGGCGTCGGCGTCCGTGGCTGCCAGGGTGCTCACCTCAAACGGCCCCAGCGACTGCTGTTTGAGCAGCGTTACCGGCGCAGCCCCACCGACCGCGCCCTCTGGAGCCATCGCACCCAAGCTAAGAAAAGGCCATTGAATGCCGTACCTTTGCTCCACCCTGGGTTTGGTCAATTCCTGCAAGGTATCAAACAGGCGCGCCTCACCCAGTTTTACCTCAGCCTCAGCCGGAACCGGCATAATCCAGGCCGCCTCTGAGGATTGGCCCTGCACGCTGAGGGCCATGACAATCTGCTCGGTTTGCCCATCCCAGCGAATCAAGGCTCGCTCCTGTACCACGCCGCCCTCGCCTTCACTGGGAATATAGACCCCACAGCCGCAAGCATTGGCCGGAGTGGCCGCAAACAGCAGCGCCAGCATCAGTAGATTAAATTGCAGCAACCAGAACTGTTTTTGTTTCATCATGCCTCTAAAATTGGGGCTATTTTAGCATGACTCTCGTCCGGTGACAATGGGCTATAAAATATTGGGGCTGTTCCAGATTTTGGGCGATTCTGCGGATTTTTACGGTAAAGCAAAGCTGTTTCTTGTCCAGATTGGCAGCGCGGAGTAAAATTAGCTAACATCAGTTTATCATCCATAGTTCACTGACTATTGACTATCGAGGTTTGCATGACAAAACCGTTTAATTATGGCGGCCAGGCCGTTATTGAGGGGGTAATGATGCGCGGGCGCAAATTCATGACCGTAGCTGTGCGCAACCCCAAAGGCGAGATTGTGCTCCACACCGAGCCGCTGCCCGCCCGCATTTACAGCAGCTCTATTAACAAAATACCCTTTATCCGGGGCTTTGTGTTATTGTGGGATGCCCTGGTGTTGGGTATGCGCACCCTCCTTTTTTCGGCCGAGGTAGCTATGGGTGAGAATGAAGAGGTAGAATTTTCTCAACCCATGGCCTGGGGCACGGTGGCCTTCTCACTGCTGCTGGCCGTGGCCATTTTCTTTGTCAGCCCGCTGCTGCTGGTCAAGCTGATCGGCTGGTTTGTGGACGTGCCGATTTTAGTCCAGCACTTAATTGAGGGCACGGTTCGGCTGGCGCTCTTTTTGGTCTATGTGTGGGGCATCGGTTTTATTGACGAGATCAAACGCGTCTTTGGCTATCATGGCGCCGAGCACAAAGCCATCAACGCTTACGAGCAGGGGGTCGAGCTAATCCCGGAAAAAGTAGCCCAGTGCAGCATTGTCCACCCCCGCTGCGGCACAGCCTTTTTGCTGATTGTGATGGTCATCTCGATTTTTGTTTTTGCCTTGGTGGGCGACCCTGCCCTGTGGGTTAAAATTACCTCCCGGATTGTGCTGATTCCCATTATCGCCGGCATTGCCTATGAATTTCTCAAATTCAGCGCCGCCCACCAGTCCAACCCCGTTATCAAGATTTTGATTGCGCCGGGCCTGGCCTTACAGGGGTTGACCACCCGCGAACCGGATTTGAGCATGCTCGAAGTTTCGATTGCTGCGCTCAAAAAACTTCTGGCCGAAGAACAACTGGTCACGCCGGTTACCCCGGTTGAAAGCGTTACCGTGCCGGGTTCAGCCGGGAGATAAAGTATTTCAAACCCTAAAGGTCTTGAAGACCTTTAGGGTTTAGATCACCTTTGGAAAGCAACGCCATGACTCGATCAATTTCCTCCACCGATAAATTACGGGCGCAGACCCTCAACCGCACCGGGCTGGAACACTATGAGCGCTGGGAAATGGAAAGCGCCATTACCCTCTTTCAAGAAGCGGTGCGGCTGGATGATACCGACCCGGATTATCACCTTAACCTGGCCCGCGCCCAGGTGCGCATGGGTGATTATGAACTCATGCTGCATGCCCTGGCCAGTTTTATCCGCACCGAGAAAGATAAAACACTGGTAAACCGCTTTGAGGCGCTCTTTAGCAATGCCCTCGACCCGGTAGAAACCTTGTTGACCTCGGTGATGCCCCGGCAGGGATTGCGCCTGGAAATCGTCGGCGCGGCCATTCAGATGTGGGTGGAATATCGCGTCACCATTGGCCGGCGCTACCTTGATTTGAGCCGCCCGGAAGCCTGGGCCGCCGCCCTGGATTACACCGTCCGCAAAGTCAACTTTCAAGAAGCCAAAATGGATGACCTGGTAGAGTGGTATCATACCCTGGAGGCCGCCATTCGCACCAACCACGCCGATTTGATCAGCACCCTGGATATTATGCCCTGCGACTACCGCTACTTCCGTGGTGAGGATAACCCCCTGGATAAACTGGTCGAAGCGGCCATGATGCTGGAAGATTTAGAAAAACGCTTCAGAGAAGGATAGAAAGCTAATTGACAATTGTCAATTGTGAATGATGTTCTTATAAAAGACTCTTTCACAATTCACTATTCACAATTAATTATGTCTGATTTTATCGAATCGCTCACCTTGCTTGAAGATTCTGAGGATCTCCCCCCCGATCACCGCTCCGGGTACGTGGTGGTAGTGGGGCGGCCCAATGTGGGCAAGTCTACCCTCTTAAACCGGCTGCTGGGCCAGAAGATTGCCATTGTTAGCCCCAAACCCCAAACCACCCGCCACCAAATCCTGGGGATATTGACCATCTCCCCCGAAGTTGAGCCTGAGTTGGCGGCCCAATTTCCGCCTGCCCAGATCATTTTTTTGGATACGCCGGGGATACACAAACCCCATCACAAACTGGGCAAATTTCTGGTTGACACCGCCCTGGCCGCCATCCCCGAAGCCGATGTCATCATCTGGTTGGTGGATACCAGCCAGCCGCCCACCGCCGAAGACCGTCTGGTGGCCCAGGCCATCGCCAGCCAGACAAACCTTAAAGGCGCCTCCCACCTGGCCGCCCAGCCGGTGCTGCTGGCGCTGAACAAAATTGATTTGCTGTCCGCCAGCTTCCCGGAAACGGCCAGACGCCTGGCCCAACCTTTTTTAGAGCTTTACCCCGCCACCGAGTGGCTGCCGCTCTCCGCCACTCGCGGCGATAACATCGAGGAGCTGCTGGGCCGCCTGATTGAACTGCTGCCCCTCGGCCCGCGCTACTTCCCCGAAGACCAGGTGACCGACCAGCAAGTTCGTTTTGTCGCCGGCGAGCTCATCCGTGAGGCGGCCCTGGAGGTGCTGCATCAAGAAGTGCCGCATGCCCTGGCCGTGCACGTCAATGAATTCAAAGAGCGCAGCGAAACGATGACTTACCTCACAGCCGACCTGATTGTGGAACGAGACTCCCACAAAAAGATTGTGATCGGCGAGGGCGGCCAAACCCTCAAAAAAATCGGTCGCCTGGCCCGCCGTGAGATTGAAGACCTGGTAGGTACCCAGGTGTTTTTAGAGCTGTGGGTTAAGGTACGGCCCAAATGGCGGCAAAAAGAGGATGAGTTAAGTCGGCTGGGCTACGAGCTGCCCCGCGACGAAAAGAGCAAGGGGAAGAAATAATGTCGGGCGATGCGCACCATCACCACGACCACCACGATCATCACGCAGAGGGGCACGGCCATGTGCATGGAATCGTTGACCCCGCCATTTTTACCAGCGAACGCGGCATCTGGGCCTTGCAGTGGTCTTTTCTGGGCTTGTTGGTTACGGCGGTGCTGCAACTGGGCATCGTTGCGCTTTCTGGCAGTGTAGCCCTGCTGGCCGATACCATCCACAATTTTGGCGACGCCGTCACCGCCATTCCGCTGTGGATTGCCTTTAAGCTGGTCAAATGGCCCCCCAACCGCAAATTTACCTACGGCTACGGCCGGGCCGAAGATTTAGCCGGGGTGCTGATTGTGGCTATTATCCTGTTCAGCGCCGTTGTGGCCGGCTACGAAGCGTTTCAACGCCTGCTCAACCCCCAGCCGGTGCAATACCTGTGGGCCGTCATGCTGGCCTCCGTTGTGGGCTTCCTGGGCAACGAAGCAGTTGCCCTCTTTCGCATCAAGGTGGGCCAGGAAATTGGCAGCGCCGCCCTGGTGGCCGACGGGCAGCATGCCAGGGTAGATGGCTTGACCAGCCTAGCCGTGCTTTTGGGGGCCATTGGGGTGTGGCTGGGCTATCCCATCGCCGACCCGCTGATCGGTTTCTTGATCACCCTGGCCATTCTACGCATCGTGTGGCAGTCGGGTGGAGCCATTTTTAGCCGGCTGCTCGATGGGGTAGACCCGCAGGTGGTTGACGAAATCGAACATACCCTGGGCCACGTGCCGGGCGTGCAAAGCGTTGGCGAGGTGCGGGTGCGCTGGCTGGGTC
>CAZDMM010000174.1:0-3467 GCA_964505845.1 uncultured Caldilineaceae bacterium | reverse complement strand
GGTCACCGCCTCCACGCCGAAGCCAACATTGCCGTCGACTCCTCCCTCTCGGTGGCCGCCGGCCATGCCATTGCCACCACTGCCCGGCATGAATTATTGCACCACCTCAGCTATCTCTCCAATGCCATCATTCACATTGACCCGGCCGAAGCCTCCGGCGAAACTCACCACCGCATCTCAGCCCACACCCACGACGATTTATCTAACCACAGTCATTGGTGAGACGAGATTTGCCTGATTCATGAGAATGGAGAGAATCAAAACAATTGCAGATTGACGATTTACGATTCAAGTTAACACTCGTAAATCGCAAATTTATTGAGGAGTTTTCCAATGCCGGAAAAATTACGCAGTAAACTTATTACCGAAGGTATTCAACGCAGTCCTAACCGTTCCATGCTGCGGGCAGTCGGTTTTGGCGATAATGATTTTGACAAGCCGATTGTTGGGGTAGCCAACGGTTACAGCACCATCACCCCCTGCAACCTGGGCCTGGGTATTTTAGCCAAACGGGCCGAGGCCGCTCTTAAAGAAGCCGGGGCCATGCCGCAAATGTTTGGCACCATCACCGTCAGCGATGGCATCTCGATGGGCACCGAGGGCATGAAATATTCGCTGGTATCGCGCGAGGTCATCGCCGACTCGATTGAGACGGCGGTGCAGGCTCAGGTGATGGATGGCATCCTGACCGTCGGCGGCTGCGACAAAAACATGCCCGGCGCGATGATTGCGATGGCCCGCATCAATATTCCGGGCATCTTTGTCTACGGCGGCACCATCAAACCCGGCGAGCTGGATGGGCGTGATCTGGATATTGTCAGCGTCTTTGAGGCGGTGGGTCAATACAGCGCCGGCAAGATTGACGCCGAAACCCAATTGGAAATTGAGCGCCACGCCATTCCGGGGGCCGGCTCCTGCGGCGGCATGTACACCGCCAATACCATGTCCTCGGCCTTTGAAGCCCTGGGCATGAGTTTGATCCGCTCCTCCACCATGGCCGCCGAAGACGCCGAAAAAGAGGACAGCACGGCCGAATCGGCCCGCGTGCTGGTTGACGCCATTCAAAAACAGCGGCTGCCGCGCCACATCCTCACCCGCAAAGCCTTTGAAAACGCCATTGCCGTGGTCAACGCCCTGGGCGGCTCGACCAATGCCGTGCTGCACCTGCTGGCCATTGCTCACGCCGCCGGCGTGCCGCTGACCATTGACGACTTTGAGACCATTCGCCGGCGGGTGCCGGTGCTGTGCGACCTGAGACCCTCGGGCCGTTATTTGACCGTCCATTTCCATGCCGCCGGCGGCGTGCCCCAGGTGATGAAGATGTTGCTGGCCAACGGGGTGCTGCATGGCGATGCTTTGACCATCACCGGCCAAACCATCGAGGACACCCTGCGCGGCATCCCCGATACCCCGCGCCCCGACCAGCAGGTGATTTATCCCTTTGACAAGCCGCTCTATCCTCAAGGCCACCTGGTCATCCTGCGCGGCAACCTGGCCACCGAAGGCGCTGTGGCCAAGATTACCGGCATCAAAAGCCACCATATTACCGGCCCGGCCCGCGTCTTTGAGTCAGAAGAGACCTGCCTGGATGCGATTTTGGCCGACCAGATCAAAGAGGGCGACGTGGTGGTGATTCGCTACGAAGGGCCAAAGGGCGGCCCCGGCATGCGAGAGATGCTCTCACCCACCTCGGCCATTATCGGCAAAGGGCTGGGCGGCAAGGTGGGGTTGATTACCGATGGCCGTTTTTCCGGCGGCTCGCACGGCCTGGTGGTCGGCCACGTGGCCCCAGAAGCTTACGTCGGCGGGCTGATTGCCCTGGTGCAAGAAGGCGACTCCATCACCATTGACGCCGATAAGCGTCTGCTGCAATTGAACGTTTCTGACGAGGAAATTGCCCGGCGGCGCGCCCGCTGGCAGCCGCCCCAACCGCGTTACAATTATGGTGTGCTGGCTAAATACGCCAAACTGGTCACCAGCAGCAGTTTGGGCGCGGTAACCGACCTTAATTTGTAGAAACGACCGCCGACGGCAGACCGCAGACCGCCATGGCATAGGCGGGCGCCGGTCAGCGGTCGGCGGTCATGTTGAGAGTTTTATGACACTCAAGGAAAAAACCACCCACCTCTTCCAAAAACATTTCGGTGCAGCGCCGGCTCGCTTTTTCCGTGCGCCGGGGCGAGTCAATTTAATTGGCGAACATACAGATTACAATGATGGTTTTGTGCTGCCCTGCGCCATCAATTATCACACCGTTATTGCGGCTGCGCCGCGTAATGACAGCCTCCTCACGGTGGTGGCGGCCGATTTTGAGGAGCAAATCAGCCGCTTTGACCTGTCCCAACCCATTGAGCATGATCCGGCCGCGCCCTGGAGCAACTACGTGCGCGGGGTAGCCTGGGTGATGCAGCAGCAGGGCCACCGTTTACGCGGGGCTAACATGGTCATTGCGGGGGATGTGCCTCGTGGAGCCGGGTTGAGTTCGTCGGCTTCGCTGGAAGTGGTGGTGGGGACGGCGCTGGCCCGCTTGAGTGGGCTAAACATTGATCTCAAGACTATCGCCCTCAACGGTCAAAAAGCGGAAAATGAGTTTGTGGGCATGCGCTGCGGCATCATGGACCAGTTTATCTCGGCCCTGGGGCAGCCTGACCACGCCCTGCTGATTGACTGCCGCAGCCTGGATGGGCGCGCCGTGCCGATTCCGGCGGGCACGGCCATCATCATTGCCAACAGTAATGTCAAACGAGGGCTGGTGGACAGCGAGTACAACACCCGCCGTAAAGAGTGCGAGAGTGCCGCCGCCTATTTTGGCGTGCCGGCGCTGCGGGATGTACCGCCGGATATGTTTGCCCTGCACGCCGATGAACTGGATGAAACGGTGGCCAAACGCGCCCGCCACGTCATCACCGAAAACGCCCGCACCGAAGCGGCCGCCGAAGCCCTGGCACGGGGCGACCTGCGGGCCATGGGCCGCTTAATGGCCGAGTCCCACGCCTCGATGCGGGATGATTTTGAAATCACCGTGCCGCCAATTGACGCGCTGGTGGAGATCATCGCCGGGGTGATTGGGGAAGCCGGGGGCGTCAGGATGACCGGCGGCGGTTTTGGCGGCTGTGTGGTGGCCCTGGCCCCACAAGAGCTGGCCCCGGCGGTGCAAACCGCCATTGCGGCCAAATATCCGGCTGCTTCGGGCCTGGAGGCCACGGTGTACGTATGCCAGGCTTCGGCGGGAGTGGGGGAGATGTGAGGCCAAGCTGGAGGATTTTCCAGACAGCCGTTTATTACTGGCCGGCATCCTTGCCCATTAAGGCCAGCAAGCCGTCTGCCAGCGCCCAGTTCATCGGATTATGGCCACCGCTGAACTCACGATAATGGACTTCATAGCCCCTGGACCGCAGCACGTTGCGCATATGCCGGCTGGCGGCCAAAAAATTCTGCTCGCCGCCAAAATCCGTCTCGATAGCGGT
>CAZDMM010000173.1:0-11347 GCA_964505845.1 uncultured Caldilineaceae bacterium | reverse complement strand
GTTTGACGACGCCGCCTCCGGCCTGGATGGGCTGATTGACCGCCTGGATGGTTTTGAGGGTAGCTGGTGGGCCGCCGCCCCTCCGCCGGATAAGATTGCTAATCCAGAGGTGGTTAAAGCAGCAGCCGAGGAGCTGGTTAGCCAGGTTAAGGGGACGAGTGTGGCCCTGGAATATACCGGCCAACCTCTGCCCGCCGTACCCGCCGCCAAAATCAGCCCCTTTGAGTTTGCCGAGGTTGAGCGTGATGAGAAGGGCGAGGTTGTGCAGTATAACCTCACCGATATTTTTCCCAATGGCACGGACGAGGTCTTTATCACTTTTGATTATGAAGGCATGCAAGATGGTCAGGAGGTGGTGGTAAAAGTGTATTATAATGGGGAAGAAGATGTCTCCTGGCGCAGCGTTGAAAAATGGTCGCTGGGCGCGGCCGGGTCGGCTGAATACCCGCTGAGTTATGCTTACAGCAATGTCTATACCCTGGCCCCCGGCGAGTACCTGGCCGAGATGTACGTTGATTCTCACCTGATGCAAAGAGGTTATTTCAACATCGCCGATGGAGAGGTGGAGGCATCTGAATAAGTTAGGTTATTCAATCCAATCGTATTTATTCAACAGAGGTTATTAAACCTGAAAATTTATCGCCGGGATTAGGGGATTTTATCTAAAAATTCTATCTCCTACTCCGCAAATCCCGGCGAAAAAGAAACGGTTTTATAAGTTTGCGAATGGATACGAATCAAATAAAAAGTGAGGAGGTTTATGCTATTTCAATATACCTGGCGCGCTGTAGTGAGCGGCCAAAAAACCCAAACTCGCCGGTTAGCCCAAGCGGGTGATCAGGCAGTTTATGAAGACGACGACCCCAACCGGCCCATCAGCCGGGTGATCCGCACCGCGGATGCGGGCGCGCCCAAGGTTTTATACCAGATCGGTAAAACCTATTCCGTGCAGCCGGGCATTGCCAAAAAAACGGTCGGCCAGATTCGGCTCACGGCCATCCGGCGGGAGCGGCTGCACGATTTGAGCGAGGCCGACGCCCTACAAGAGATGCCGGTAACCTCACCGCCGCCAGACATAAGCGCAGGCCAGCAGGCCCGCCAGTCCTTTCAAGAAACCTGGAACCTGATGTACAAAACGTCCGGCTCGCGCTGGGAGGATAACCCGGAGGTGTGGGTGCTTGAATTTGAACCGGCCCGGCCCGGCTCCTCTGCCCCGGCCGAGCCATCGCCCTTTGGCCTGCAAACCGGCCAGGAGAAACCAACCTTCACCTCAGGCAAGGGTCTGTTGGCTCAGTTAGCCAAAAATGAGCCAGATGAGCAGTAGTCACAACCTTATAAGCTGAAAAGAGAGAGGATAAGACAATGCCCACATTTTTCTCGTCTTGGCCGCGCCGATTATGGCTGCCGTTGGTATTTAGCCTGGTATTAGCCACCTGGCTGGCCTGCGGCGGCAGTGAAACCGTCCAAACCTCCCAGGCCAGCCCGGAACCCCCGGCCCCCACTCAATCAAACCAACCGGTTGCCGCAGCCCCCACCCAGGCAGCCATCAGCAAGCCCCCTACGGCGGCCTTGCAGCCCCCGGCCAACCAACCGGCGGCCCAGGGTGAGGCCGAATGGACGGTGCTGCTTTACCAGGATGCCGACGATGAAATCCTGGAACAAGACATCATGACCGACTTCAACGAAGCGGAACTGATTGGCTCCAGTGACCAGGTTAACATTGTGGCCCAGGTAGACCGCTATGACGGCGCTTTTGACGGCATGGGTGATTGGACTTCGACCAAGCGCTTTTATGTCACCCGCGATGACGATTTGAATAATATTGGTTCGGAAGAGCTAGAGGACCTGGGTGAGACCAACATGGCCGACGGCCAAACTTTGGTTGACTTTATCACCTGGGCGGCGCAAAACTTCCCGGCTCGTAAATACGCCCTCATCCTATCTGATCACGGGGCGGGCTGGCCTGGCGGCTGGATGGACCCCGACCCCGGCGGCCTGGGGCCAGACCAGGTGGCCGTGGCTCAACTCTTTGGGGTAGATGGCCTGTGGTTGATGGAGATGGATAAGGCTCTGGAAGAAGCTCGCGCTCAGGCCGGGATTGACAAATTTGAGATGATTGGCTTTGACGCCTGCCTGATGGGTCAATTAGAAGTTTTTACCGCCCTGGAGCCGCACGCCAACTATTCTGTAGCCTCGCAAGAGGTGGAGCCGGCTCTGGGCTGGGCTTACGCCAGTTTTCTGGGCCAATTGGTTGAAGATCCCCAAATGGATGGCGAGAAACTATCCGGGCTGATTGTCCAGGATTATATTGACCAGGATATGCGCATTGTTGACGCCGAGCAGCGGCGGCAGCTTCTGGCGCAGAACTTTAATTACTCCGGCGACGCCAGCCCCGAAGAAGTGGCTCAAGCCATGGGCAAGGATGTCACCTTAACGGCGGTGAGATTGGCGGGGGTTCCGGCCATCAACGCCGCCGTAGACAACCTGGCCACCGCGCTGGTAGGGGTTGACCCTGAGGCGGTGGCCCAGGCGCGGGCTTATGCCCAATCCTTTGAGAGCGTTTTTGGCGAGGGGCCGCCTTCACCCTACATTGATTTGGGCCACTTTTTGCAGCTCATGATCCAAGTCACCAACAACAATAAAAAGGTGGTGGCAGCCGCTCAAGGGGTGGCGCAAGCCCTGCTCGACGCCATTATCGCCGAAAAACATGGCCAGGATCGCCCCGGCGCTACCGGTTTTACCATCTACTTTCCCACCAGCGATATCTTTAACGCCGCCGACAACGTAGGCTACACCACCATAGCCCAACGTTTTGCCGAAAGTTCTAAATGGGACGACTTTTTGGCCGCTTACTACACCGGAGAAGCTCCGCAGCAGTTCAATCGCCCCGATGAAAACGCCCCGCAGCAGCCGGCCCCGGTCAACCTGACCCAGGCGGAGCTAAACCAGTTGAAGGCCGATATTCATTACCTGCAATCCCTGGGGTATACCCCTGAAGAAATGCCCGATATTTTGGTGCAAGAGGGCGGCTATCCGGCCGATGTGATCCAGGCCCTGGTTGACGCCGGCGTTTTTAGCAGCGGCGGTTCCAGCCGGGCCATTGCTGCCAGCAGTTTAGCCAACCTGGCCAAGCCCATCCAGGTAGAGCCGCTGCAGCTCTCGGCCGAGATAGCCAAACCCGGCGAGCCAGTGACCATCAAAACCAAAATCAGCGGCGACCGGCTGGCTTATGTCTACAGCTTCATTGGCCGTTTTCTCCCTCGCGATGATGTGCTCTTGATTGAGGATATTGATTACATCTTGAGCGACCAGACCCAGGAAGTTTTGGGCAAAAAATACCCGGTTTGGTCCCAGGGCGGGGTAGATATAGAGTTTGACTGGGAGCCAACCGTCTACGCCGTCAGCGATGGTCAAACCAAAATCAAAGCCCTGTTTGACCCGGCCGCCTACGACGCCGAGCAGCCTTCCTACTCGGTCAACGGCATCTACCGCCCGGCTAAAGGCAAGGAACGCTTTGCCAAAATCTACTTCCAAAACAACGTCATGACCCAGATTGTCGGTTTTACCAGCGGCATTACCCAGGCCCTTGGCGCGCCGCGCCAGATTAGCGTGCAGCCCGGCGATAAGTTCACCGTGTTGGAACGGGGCGACGACCTGAGCAAAGAAGGCGAAGCCGGACGGGAAAGCTACGTGCATGAGGGCGGCACGCTCACCTTTGGCGATCAACCCTTTACCCTGGAAACCACCCCGGCCCCCAGCGGTAACTACGTGGTCGGCATCATCGCCGAAGATTTGGACGGCAAAAAATACGAACAGTACGAAGGCTTGTTTGTGGTCAATCCCGAGGCTTCGGCGGTGGATGGCTTTACGCCCTATGTGAGCGAAGATTTGGGCTTTGCCCTGCTGCACCCGGAAAAATGGAAAGCAACCGAAGATGCGGCGGCGGGCACGGTAGAGTTCGCCGACGAGGCCGGCTCGGCCCAGGTGATCATCATTCGCGGCAGTTACCCGGATGCGGCCGATGCGGCGGCGGCCAACAGCCAGGCCATCCAGGAGGTGATTGACGCTCTCAACCAGCAGGAAAATCTGCAAAATGTCCAATTTGTCACCGACATAGAGGATTACGTGTTGGGCGCCTTTGACGGCCAGGTGGTTGACTTTACCTTTGACAAAGAGGGTCAAGCTTACTACGGCTACGCCGTCGCCTCAACGCCGGTGGCGGGGACAACCTACGTGGTACTGGTTTCCTCGCTCGACGCCGATTTTGACGCCCTGAGCAAAGATTTTGATGACATGCTTTACAGCTTCGACATCCTCATCTCCGGGGTGAGCAAAGAGCAGGCCGGCCCGCCGCCCCCCGAGTTTGCCAGCAAAACTTTTAGCGATGATTTCAGTAAAGCGGACAGCGGCCTGATCAACGAGCCAAACGAGCAGTCGTGGGGGCGTGGCTACTACACTGAGGCCGGCCAATATCTCTTTGCCTTGCAGCCCAACCCCGGCGCCACCTATGACTATTATGCCAACCAGTCGCTAGAGGATGACTTCCTCATCCAGGCTACGGCCAGCTACACCGGCGCGGTAGACAACGGCTACGGCTTGATCTTCCGGGTGCAGGCCGGCGAGCAGGCGGATGAGTTCTACACCTTCCGCATCAGCGGCGACGGCTTTTACACCGTTGAGAAAACCGACAACGGCGAGCTAAAGCCGGTGATTGATTGGACTGCCTCCGACCTGATCAAACAGGTCGAAGGCGAAGCCAACATCCTCACGGTGGAAGGCAAAGGCGACGCCTACAACCTGTATATCAACGGCCAGCAGGTCAACACCTTTACCGATCCGGCTTATAAAGGTGGGACCTTCGGCTTTATTGTGGATAATTACGACTCCCAAAATCCGGCCAACTTCACCTTTGATGATCTAACGGTCGGTGCGCCGGCTCAGGCCCAGTAAACATCTGTCCAAAAACCGCCGTAGATGGCGCATCCTTATGCACCATCTACGGCGTAAATTTTTGATTTGACAAATGGAACCTTTGTGGTATGATTGCGCCTGATTTTGGCGCGGGTGGAAGTAGTTACCCGGCATTACCAAACCAAAGATAGCACGTTGTGCTCATCCAGAGGAGCGGAGGGACCGGCCCTGAGAAGCTCCGGCAACCCGATGCAGTGTAGCCACTGCGTCTTCGGTGCCAATTCCGGCAGAATCATTTCTGGAAGATGAGAGTGAGTCCTTGTTACCTATTCATGGCCCCTTCTTTCAGAAGGGGCTTTTTTTATGTCCCCACCCAAAATTGCACAGGAGAAACCAAAAATGACATCACCAAACTTTAGCACCCAGGCCGTCCACGCCGGCGAGCCACGCACCAAGCCCTATCACGCGCTCACCACGCCCATAGTCCACACCAGCAGCTACCCCTTTGCCAACACCCCGGCCATGGTTGACTACATGGAAGCCCACCTGTGGGGCGACGAAACCGGGCGCGAGGAGTACGGCCGCTATGGCAACCCCACCGTAGCCGCTGCCGAAGCCAAACTGGCTCAATTGGAAGGCGGAGAGGCCGCCTGCCTTTTTTCCAGCGGCATGGCCGCCACCTCCACTACCCTGTTGAGCCTGCTTTCGGCGGGCAGCCACATGCTGATGATCGAGGACAGCTACCGCCGCACCCGCCGGCTGGTGGCCGAATTTTTGCCCCGCTTTGGCATCGAAACCACGCTGGCGCCCACCGGTAACTACCAGGCCTTGGAGGCGGCTATCCGGCCTAACACCAAGTTGATCCTGTCGGAATCGCCCACCAACCCTTACCTGCGCATACTGGATTTGCCCCGGCTGGTAGCGATTGCTAAAAAGCATAACCTCAAAACGGTGATTGACAGCACCCTGGCCACGCCTGTCAACCAGCGCCCGCTGGAATTTGGAGTGGATTTTGTCATCCACTCGGCCACCAAATACCTGGGCGGCCACAATGATTTGATGGCCGGCGTGGTCATCGGCTCCGCGTATCTCATGGGCGGTATCAAAGAGACGCGCGGCACCCTGGGCGATATGGGCGACCCCCACACCGCTTACCTGCTTTTGCGCGGCCTCAAAACGCTTGACCTGCGTATGCAGCGTCACAATGAGACGGCCGACCAAATTGCCCGCTTTCTGGCCCAACACCCGGCGGTGCGGAAGGTTTACTACCCCAGCCTGCCCAGCCATCCCGATCACCACATTGCGATGGCCCAGATGTCGGGCTTTGGCGGGGTGGTCAGCTTTGAACTGGAGGCTGACCTGGCCGGCACGGGTCGCTTTATTGACGCGCTAAAAATCCCCTATCTGGGGGCCAGCTTGGGCGGGGTTGAGTCGCTGGTGCATCAGGTAGCCATTATCAGCTACTACGAGCTTTCTAGCGAGGAGCGGGCCGCTCTGGGCATCAGCGACAGCCTGGTGCGGCTGTCTGTCGGCATTGAGGCTGCCGCTGATTTGATTGCCGACCTGGCCCAAGCGCTGGATAAGACTATGGCTTACTCTGCACAAACCCAAACACTTCGTACAGCACCTTGAGCGCCGCCAGCGAGGTCACATCGGCGCTATCAAGCGGCGGGCTAACCTCCACAATATCCATCGCCTTGATGGGTAGCTCGGCAAAGACCAGGCGCAAAAACTCCAGGCACTCGCGGGTGGTAGGGCCGCCGTGTTCCGGGGTGCCGGTTCCGGGCGTGCAGGCAGGGTCAATGCCGTCAATATCCAGGCTCAGGTAGACTGCGGTGCAGCCTTTCATCTGGGCAATCACATCGCGGGCTACGGCTGCGATACCGCGCTGGTATACGCTGCGGGCGGTGTGCCAGCCGATGGTGGGGTTGGCGGCATAATACTCCAGCTCCTCGGTAAGAAACGAGCGCAGCCCTACAAAAGCCAGGTGATTGGAAGTCAGGTTGGGCTGTTCCATGTTACGCCGGGCGGTGGTGGCGTGGCTCCAGGCATGGCCCTCAAAAACATCGGCCAAATCGGGGTGGGAGTCAAACTGAATGTAGCCGACCGGCCCCGGAAAGCTTTTGGCAAAGGCTTTGAAGAGCGGGATGCCGACGCTGTGGTCGCCGCCCAAAAAGATAGATAGTTTGTGCCGGCCGGTGATCAACTGGGCCGCTTTGCTCTCCGTGTCGCCAAAAAAGCGCTCCCAGTTCAAGTCCGTTTCCATATCGCCGTAATCTTTAACCCGCAGCTGCAGGATAGCGCCTTCTTCAGTACAGTGGGCCAGGTGCGGCGTAATACTGCGCAGGCGCTGCGGGGCGTGACGAGCGCCGCCGCGCCAACTGACCGCGTTATCAAACGGCACCCCCAACACGGCAATTTCGGCCTCATCATCCGGGCTGGCCAGGCCGCTCCACAAAGCGCGATGTTCAACCAGTTTTGACATGCTTCATCTCCTTTTCAATTTAGATTCGTTTGCCCGTTTGTGTTCTCCCAGCTACAATAACAGGGCCAAAAAGAAGCAATAGCGACTGCTTTTCTCCGGCTATTGACACGGGCCGCCGGCCTTTAAAATTGGTTCAGCATGCAGAGTAGCCTCTGCTTTCAAAATAGTTCTTCACACGCCCAGGGGGGTTATCCGATGGCGTCGGTGTTACGCTACGCGGACCATTTTGCTTAAACCCACCGGCGGGCTTTGCTGCGTGCTGATCATGCTCCTACCGGCCACTGCCGGGCGCTCGGCTCTATTCTCCCTTATTTGATAAAAATTCTCTACTGTTAATGACCGATGACCGGGTATTTGTTGTCCGCCTCCGGTCTCCCGGTCTATTTTCTAACCGGGTCGTCACAAGCCGGTAGCACGCCACCAATGATGAAAACAACCCCCACCCCAACCTCTCCCCCGCTGCGGGGGAGGGGGTATTTACGAAGGAGACTTATTTTATGCTGAGACGTGAAAAATCCAAACAAATCTTTAAGCGCGCCATGCAGGTGATGGTTAAAGGCGTTAGCTCAAACTTTCGCTATTGGGATACAGAAAATACCCCGGTTATGGCCAAAGGCAAAGGCGCCAAAGTGTGGGACGCCGACGGCAACGAGTACATTGATTATCGCCTGGGCTGGGGGCCAATTATCCTGGGGCACGCCGATGAGCGAGTCAATGCGGCTGTGCATGCCGTCATTGACCAGGGCACCACTTTTGCCACCACCACCGAGCTTGAGGTGATTGTGGCTGAAAAGATCAGCGCAATGGTGCCGGGCCTGGAACTGCTGCGCTTTACCAATACCGGCACCGAAGCCACCATGCACTCCATTCGGGTGGCCCGCGCCTATACCAACCGTGATAAAATCATTAAGTTTGAAGGCGCTTATCACGGCATGCACGATTACCTGCTCTTCAGCACCGCTTCGGCCAGTTTAGGCTCGCTCGGTTCTCGACGCAGCCCCATCCCGGTTCAGAATGGCTCCGGCATCCCCAAAGCCATCCACGATTTGGTGATTACCGTGCCGTTCAACGATTTTGAGGCCATCGAGCGGGCGGTCAAAAATAACTATCAAGAGGTAGCAGCCATCATCACCGAGCCGGCCCTGGGCAACAGCGCCGGGATGGAGCCGGAGCCGGGTTTTCTGGCTCACCTGCGCCGCCTGTGCGACCAGTACGGCATCGTTTTGATTTTTGATGAAGTCAAAACGGGTTTTCGCTTTGCCAACGGCGGAGCCAGAGAAGCTTATGGGGTGATCCCGGATATTTCGGCCTATGCCAAGAGCCTGGGCAACGGCTACCCGGTGGCGGCCTTTGGCGGCAAGCGCGAGGTGATGGAGTTGATTGGGCCTGGCAGCGTGGCGCATGCCGGCACCTATGGCGGCAATGCCCTCAGCATGGCGGCGGCCAATACCGTTTTGGATATTCTGGCCCAAAAGCCGGTACTGGCCGATCTGGCCAGGCGGGGGCAGCGCCTCAAGAGCGGCCTGAGCGAGATTTTGAGCGAGGCCGACATCCCTCACCAGATGACCGGCCACCCCAACATGCCCGGCTTTTTAATTACCGAGCAAAAAATCACCGATTATCGTGGGCTGGCTCATCATAATGATGAACTCTATAACCTGATTATGATGAATCTATACAATAGAGGGGTTTGGCCCGAGCCGGATGCTCGCGAACCCTGGTTTTTGTGCGAAGCCCATAGTGAGGCCCTGATAGATGAAACCCTCAACCGCTTCCAGGAGGCGGTTAAGGCAGCCAAACAGGAGTACACCCCGGCCAGGAACCACAGCATCGAAGGGGAATAAAAAGGAGGGTTGGAAGATTGGAGGGTTGGAAGATTGGATATTGACCACCCTCCAGCCTTCCAACATCCATTTAGGGTCGTTCATTTTCCCAAAAAGCAGAGAATTCCGGCGGCCACACCCCGCGCCAAAATTTTGGGCTTATGCTCCAAAATCTCTCGATCATCCAGCAAAAAGCCCAATTCGATAATCGCGCCAGGGGTCAGCCGGTCAATCTCTCTAAAAGCGTGGTAATTGGTCATGTTATCGGTAATGGTGGCCGGGTTTTGAGGCAGGTTGGTATAGCTGCCGTATTCTTGCTTGATACAATTTACCAGCCTGTCTTCCGCTTCAGGGATGGCGCTGTCGGTAACGCGGGCCACCTTGAAGCCGGTCAAGCCGGGGAACATGCAGCTATCGGCGTGAATACTAACGAGCGCATCGGCCTTGAGGCCGGTCAGCCGCTCGTCAAACTCATCCAACAGCACCCCCTGCACGCCGCGCCGCTCTAACAGGTTAACCACCTCCAAGGCCGTTTGGTAATTCACTTCGGCTTCGGTCAAACCGTCGGGGCAGACTGCCCCGGAATCATTGCCCTTGTGACCGGCCACCACCCCCACCAAAGGCCGGTAAGGGTCACGGGGCGGCATGATCTTGTCGCCAATGCTGACGGTAGGGGCCAACGGTGGCAAAGCTTGAGGGGCGGCAATTTCAATCTTTTTGGGAGGGTCTGCCGGGCCAAAAAGCTTAAAGCCCATCAAGATGCCCATAATGATCAGCACCATGATGATGATTGAAAAGGTGGTATGCTTTTGAGATTTGCCGCTGGTACGCCTGACAGCCTGGGGCGGCTTCACTTTGGAATAGCTAGACATAATACTAAAATAATAACATAATATCATAAATTCGTCCACAGTGAGGTTCAGATTGGCCCGACATATTCAAACCTTCCCGGAAGCTCCTAGTACGCTTTGTCGCAAAATTGGCGGGGGTAGCTTCCAGGAAGGTGGGGCTTTGAGCATGCCGCGTTCAGATTACAAATAGAGCAGGGCTACTCCAACTTTAGGCCAAAAATGGTATAATGATGGTGATCAATCATACCTTTGGTACGTTGACACAAGCCATTCAAGTTAATAAAATATCAATTGAGCAATTGGCGTCTTGCTAACTGACCCGGATTTGCTTAATAAAGGTGAAGCATTGTGGCTGAGAGAATTTTGGTTGTAGATGATGACCCTGTCCTGGTAGAGATCATTGCCTCCAGTTTGAAGCAGGGAGATTTTGAAGTTGTGGTGGCCGCCAACGGTGAAGATGGATTAAAAATCCTCAGCGCGGTAAAACCGCACCTGATTCTTTTGGACATTATGATGCCCAGCATGGATGGCTGGGAATTTTGCAGCCGGGTGCGTAAAGTTTCAACTACCCCCATTATCATGTTGACCGCGCTCGGCTCTCACAGCGATATTGTGCGCGGGCTGAATGTGGGAGCCGACGATTACCTGGTTAAACCCTTCAATCGAGACGAGCTTCTGGCCCGCGTCACGGCGGTGCTGCGTCGAGCCAATATGGCTCCCCCTTCGGCCAAAGCCCCCCTGCGCTTTGGCGATGGCGAATTAATCATTGATCCCACCGACCGGCAGGTTACCCTGGCCGGCAAAGCGGTAGAGTTAACCCCTACCGAATTTGATTTGCTCCTTTTTATGGCCCACCGCGCCGGCCGAATCCTCAGCACCGAATTTATCTTTGAAAATGTCTGGTCTTACGACTCTGACGCCAACCTGGAAAGCGTTAAATGGTACATGTGGCGGCTGCGTAAGAAGATAGAGAAGAAGCCCAGCAACCCCAAATATATTATTACCGAGCGCGGGGTCGGCTATCGCTTTTTACCCAATTTTGGCCAGGTTCAGAAAGAGAAGCTGAGAACAGGCTGACCCCGGCCCAATAAAACCCTCCCATGAACGAAACCATTATTTTAATTGTAGACGACCTGCTGTTTCTGCCCCGGCTAGAGGCGGAGCTGCGCCGTCTGGGCTATACCCCGCTAACCGCCGCCAACGAAAGCGAGCTGTCACGCGCCCTCTTTACCGCCCCGGTGCTGGTCATCGTAGATTTGTTCAGCCGGAGCTTTAAC
>CAZDMM010000172.1:0-11380 GCA_964505845.1 uncultured Caldilineaceae bacterium | reverse complement strand
CTAGATGAATATCTTAGAACTGGCATTAGATTACTTTCGGAGGCAATTGATCCTAAGACCGAATGGGGTGAGTATTTTCTTGATTGGTGGAATAACGACCCTGAAATGATAGCATCTGTAAAGAGACAAATACAAGGTCTGACAGCCCGCTTAGAGAGAAGATAACTTATACGTGCTAAGGAAACGTTATGAAACGCATTATCAACGTAACCATCAACGGCGAACTGCGCGAACTGGTGGTGGAGCCGTATCGCACGCTGCTGGACGCGCTGCGCAACGAGGCCGGGCTGACCGGCACTAAAAAAGGCTGCGATGTGGGCGACTGCGGAGCCTGCACGGTGCTGCTAGACGGCAAACCAGTCAACTCGTGCCTGGTCTTGGCGGTCGAGGTGGAGGGCAGCGAGCTTGTCACCATCGAGGGATTAATGGGCAGCGACGGCCGCTTGCACCCGCTGCAAGAAAATTTCTTGCGCTTGGGCGCGGCGCAGTGCGGCTTTTGCACACCGGGCATGATTATGTCGGCCAAAGCTTTGCTGGATGAGAATCCCCACCCCAGCGAAGCAGAGGTGCGCTTTGCCATCGCCGGGAATATCTGCCGCTGCACCGGCTTTACCAAAATCGTTGAGGCGATTATGGTCACGGCGCAACAAACAAGCGTAGCGTGAGGCAGTTCCAAGAAGATAACTGACATTTATCCCGTAAAACGTAAAACGTAATGAATTTCAAACAAAACCCTTACGTTTTACCCGCAGGGCTACACCGCAAGGGTGTCCTTCGCTCTGCGCCCCTTTGGGGGGATACCACGCCGGGTACGGTGTCAGTTTGCGCTTTACACTTTATTGCGAAATCTAATTTTCAATTCATTTGAAACATATCGTATGCAAATCACCGACGTCAAAACCTTTGTGGTGGGGAATCCACCGCCCCATTTTGGGGGGCTGTACTGGATTTTCCTGAAGCTGACCACCGACCACAATGTGGTGGGCTACGGCGAGGTCTATTCGGTGCCCTTTCACCCGCACGTGGTGGCCCAGATGATTGAGGATGTCTGCGCCCGGTACGTGATTGGTAGCGACCCCTTCAAAATCGAGCGGTTGTGGCGCATTGTCTATTCCAGCGGCTATACCCAGCGACCCGACCCGTCGCTGCTGGGCATTCTGAGCGGCATCGAGATGGCCTGCTGGGATATTGTGGGCAAGGAACTCAATAAGCCGGTTTATGAACTGCTGGGCGGCCGGGTGCATGACAAGCTGCGCTCCTACAGCTACCTGTACCCCAAAGAGGGCGATCCAACCAACGTCTACAGCGACCCGGAATTGGCGGCGGAACGGGCGGCCGAGTATGTCAAGCAGGGCTTTACCGCCGTCAAGTTTGACCCGGTTGGCCCCTATTCGGCCTTTGACCCGCGCCAGCTCTCGCTGGAGGCGCTGGAGCACACCGAGCGGTTTGTCAAAACCGTGCGCGAAGCGGTGGGCGGCAAGTGCGATTTGCTCTTTGGCACGCACGGCCAGATGACCCCCTCCGGGGCGATTCGGTTGGCCCGGCGGCTAGAAAAGTTTGACCCGCTGTGGTTTGAAGAGCCGGTGCCGCCGGAAAATCTCAAGGAGATGGCGCGGGTGGCCCGCCAGACCAGCATCCCCATTGCCACCGGCGAAAGGCTGACCACCAAGTACGAGTTTGCCAGGGTGCTGGAGACGCAGGCGGCCTCTATTTTGCAAATGGCCCTGGGGCGAGTGGGCGGTATTTTGGAGGCCAAGAAAATCGCCGGCATGGCCGAGGCTTTTTATGCCCAGATTGCGCCCCACCTCTACTGCGGGCCTATTTCCGGCGCGGCCGATATTCAACTGAGCGCGTGCAGCCCCAACTTTTTGATCCAGGAGAGCATTCAAACCTGGGGCGGTTTCCACACTGAGATTCTAGTCGAGCCGATTCAGTGGCAGGACGGTTACATTATCCCGCCCACCAAACCGGGGCTGGGGGTTGAATTAAATGAAGCCGTGGCCGCCCGCTATCCCTATACCGGCCAAAAACTTCATCTCGAAATGCTGGATAGGCCGGTATATCCATAAGACCTTATACGTAATCAGAAAAGTTTTTGCCGGGATTGGGGGATTTAGGGGATTAAAAATTAGGAAAAAATCCCCAACCCGTAGGGCAGGTATCCCCTAATCCGGGCCAATAAGCATGAAAAAAAATTTATCTGGGTGAATATATGATGAAACTTGGCTTTATCGGCGTCGGTAATTTGGGAGTTCACCTGGCCGGGAGTTTGGTGCGGGCCGGCTTTGCGGTGACGGTGCATGACCTGAAGCGAGAGGCGGCGGCGGGTTTGCTGGAGGCCGGGGCGGTCTGGGCCGACTCGCCCCAACAGGCGGCTGAAGCCGTTGACAGCGTCTTTACCTGCCTGCCCTCCCCGGCCGCGGTGACGGCGGTGGTCAGCGGGGAAAAAGGAATTCTGGCGGGGCTGAAACCGGGCGGCGCCTGGATTGACATGAGCACCAATGATCTGCACGAACTCAAGCGGCTGGCCGGGCTGGCCGCCGAAAAAGGCATCGCCTGCCTGGAAGCGCCGGTGACCGGCGGAGTTCACAAGGCGGTGACGGGAGAAATTACGGTGCTGGTCGGCGGGGAGGCGGCGGTTTTTGAAGCGCACCGGCCGGCCTTTGAGGCGATGGGGGGCCGGGTGTTTCACATCGGCCCGTTGGGCAGCGCCTCGGTGATAAAAGTCATCACTAATATGCTGGCCTTCATTCATCTGGTGGCGGCGGGCGAGGCCCTGATGCTGGCCAAACGGGGCGGCCTCGATTTGGCCCAAACCTTCGAGGTTATCAAGGCCAGTTCCGGCAACAGCTTTGTGCATGAGACGGAAAGCCAGGTCATCCTGAACGGCAGCTACAATATCGGCTTTAGCATGGATTTGGCCTGCAAAGACCTGTACCTGGCCCACCAACTGGGCCGGGAGTTCGGGGTGCCGCTAGAATTGGCCGGCCTGGTAGAGCAGACCTTCATCCGCGCCCGCGCCCAATACGGCGGCCAGGCCTGGTCGTCCCAGGTGGTCAAACTGCTGGAAGACGCCCTCGGTACCGATTTGCGCGCCCCCGGTTTCCCGGAAGTGTTGGCGGTTTAGGAGGGCAACCAAACTTCGAGATGATTTTTAACGCCAGGGCACAAAGGCGCCAAGACGCCAAGATTTTATATTTTTTCCCCTTTGCGCCCTTGCATCTTTGCGTCTTTGCGTTGATTTTTAAGCCTTTACAGCAAACTCTCTCTGTAATGCCACAATAAATTATTCAAGGAAAGACCCGTGTCCACAACCCACACCCAACCCGTGATTTTACCCGAATCCGCCTGCGCCGAAGGCTGGAATGATGACCTGCATGGCCGGGTGCAGTGGCGGACGCTTTTCAGCGCCGGGCGCACCCCCACCGAGGCTCTCACGGCCGGGGTGGCCGAAATTTTGCCCGGTGATGAGTTGAAAGTGCATCGCCATACCCCGCCGGAACTGTATTACCTGCTGACGGGTGAAGGCATCGTGACGATTGATGGCGTGGAGTATCCGGTCAGCGCCAACAGCGCCGTGTTCATCCCCGGCAACGCGGCGCATGGGCTGCGCAACACCGGCCACACCACTTTGAGCTTTTTCTATGCCTTCGCGGTCAACTCGTTTGACGAGGTGGAGTATATTTTTCCGGGGTAAAAATGTCATTGCGAGGCCGTAGGCCGAAGCAATCCCCGCCTCGCGGACTGGAGACTGCTTCGCCTGCGGCTCGCAGTGACATGAAGTCATTTTCAGGGGAGTAATTTTGTGAAAGACTCAGTTGATTACGCTGTTATTGGAACCAGCCCGGCGCGGGTGGATGGGATTGAGAAAGTGACCGGCACGGCCCGCTACGCCGGCGACATCAGCCTGCCGGGGATGCTGTACGGCAAAATCAAGCGCAGCCCGCACGCCCACGCCAATATTGTGCGGATTGACGCCAGCAAAGCGGAACAACTGCCCGGTGTCAAAGCGGTGCTGACTGTCAACAACGTGCCGCGCGTGCTGCATGGCGGCGCGCCGCCTCCCCGCATCTCCTCGGTTTGGAAAGACCAATACATCTTCGATCACAAAGTCCGCTTTATGGGCGAAGGGGTGGCCGCCGTAGCCGCCGCCAGCGAGGAAATTGCCGAAGAGGCGCTCGACCTCATCGAGGTGGAATATGAAGTCCTCCCGGCGGTCTTTGACCCGGAGGAGGCCATGCAGTCCGGTGCGCCCCTCATCCACAACACCGAGCGCAACCTGGTCTTTCCGCCGGTGCTGGTGGAACGGGGCGATATCGCCCAGGGTTTTGCCGCCGCCGATTACGTCATCGAAGGCGTCTATCAGACCGGCCGGCCCATGCCCTGCTACATGGAGCCAAACGTGTGCGTCTGCCAGTTTGACCTGCACGGCAAGCTGACGGTGTGGAGTTCCACCCAGGCCGCCTCGATGGTGCGCGGCATCCTGGCCGAGGTGCTGGATCTGCCGGTCAGCCAGGTGCGGGTGATTGTGGAGCACATGGGCGGCGGCTTTGGGGCCAAGCAAGACCTGTTCCAGCACGAGTTCATCTGCGCCCTGCTGGCCAAACAGACCCGGCGGCCGGTCAAAATGGAGTACAGCCGCAAAGAGACCTTTTTGGGCGGGCGGTCGCGTCACCCGGCCAAAATTTACCTGCGCCAGGGCTTTAAAAAAGATGGCACGCTGACCGCGCGGGAGGTGCGCTTTACCACCAACTCCGGCGCGTATGGCTCGCACGGCAACGGCGTCACCCGCGTGCTGGCCTCGGAGATTGCCTCGCTCTACCGGGTTGACCACGTGCGGGTGGAAGGACGGTGCGTTTACACCAATGTGCCCATTGCCGGGGCTTTTCGCGGCTACGGGGCGGTGCAGGCCTACTACGCCCTCGATTCCCAGATGGATGAGATTGCCCACATGCTCGGCATGGACCCGGTAGAGGTACGGCTTAAAAACGCCGTGACCGAGGGCGACCCCAGCCCTTCGGGCCACGCGCTGCTGGGCGACAGCCTGGCCCCATGTTTGCGGCGCGGCGCGGCAGAGGTCAACTGGTATGAGCGCCGCCAACAGCGTTCCTCGCAAAACGGCAAAATCAAGCGCGGCTGGGGGGTCGGCACGGAGATGCATGGCTGCAGCGCCTATCCCGGCGTCAAAGAAAAGGCCGATGCCGTGATGCGCATGAATGAGGATGGCAGCATCCACCTTTTTACCGGCGCGGCCGATTTGGGAACCGGGGCGCGCACGGCCCTGTCGCAAATTGCGGCAGAGGAACTTGGTATTCGGTTTGAAGATGTCAAAATTGTTACCGGCGACACCGATTTGGTACCGTTTGACCACGGGGCGCATGCCAGCCGCACCACCTTTTTGGTGGGCGGGGCCATCCAGCGGGCCGCCACCGATCTGAAACAGCAGGTGTTAGCCCTGGCCGCCGATAAATTGGAAGTGGCGGCTGAAGATTTGGTAGTGCGAGAGGGGCGCGTCTGGGTGAAAGGCTCGCCGGAGCGCGGGATGACGGTGCGAGAAGTTATCCAGGGCGAGGGCGGACTCCCGCCGCGCATCCTGTTTGGCAAAGCCACCTATGAAACCACCAAAGCCTATTCCTTTGGAGCGCATTTTGTGGAGGTGGAAGTGGACACCGAAACCGGGCAGGTCAGGGTGGTACAGGTGGTAGCGGTTCACGAAATTGGTAAGGTTATCAACCCCATTGCCGCCGAGGGACAGATTGAAGGCGGCTTGCAGCAGGGAATCGGCCACTCTTTGACCGAGGATTTGGTGATTGACCCCCACACCGGGCGGGCGCTCAATGCCAACTTTGTAGATTACAAGATGCCGCTCTCGCTGGATATGCCCAAAATCAAGGTCATTATGCTGGAGCTGGCCCCCGACCCCAAAGGGCCGTTTGGGGCCAAAGGCGTGGGCGAAGACCCGATTGTGCCCATCGCTCCAGCCATTGCCAACGCTGTTTACGATGCCATTGGCGTTAGAATCCGGGAGATTCCCATTACGCCGGAGAAGGTGCTCCAGGCGTTGCGAGAGAAAAAAGAAGTAGGAAGTAAAGAGTAGGGAGTAAGAAAAAGGGCCTGGTTCAGGTTAGACTGACATTTTTTATCGCGTAAAACGTAAAGCGTAATGGCTGATTGTCGGCAAATCATTACGTTTTACGTTTTACGAATGTCAGCCTAACTCATCGGGTTTCTGAAAGATACCTTTTTATTTCTAATCACACTCATGTTGCAGCGAAACACACCCCTGGTCAATCAACTGATCTCGGTGCTGGCGGCTCAAATTAGCGCGGGCGAATTGGTCGCCAGTGATGGCCGGCTGCCCTCGGAAGCGGAACTGAGCGAGCGCTACGCCGTCAGCCGGGCCACGGTGCGCGAGGCGCTCTCCAAGCTGGAACTGGCCGGGGTGGTGGTGCGCCGGCACGGGGTGGGCACCTTTGTCAACCAGATGATCAAAGCGCAGCCCAGTCTCATCCGGGGCTGGCTGGACGAAGCGCCCGCCTTTGCCGATCTCATTGCCCAATCGGGCCATACGCCCGGTTTGAAGGTGCTGAGTACGGGCGTTATCGCCGCCGCTGAAACGGCTGAATCCTTGAATATTAAGCCCGATACACCGGTGCTGGTGATTGAAAAACTCTATTTTGCCGATGCGGCGCCGGTCATCTATTCTCAGACCACCGTGCCGCGTAATTTTGTGAAGGGATCTGACGGAGTTGAACCCGCCGGCGAGAACTACCAGGCTCCCATCTACCAGGTGCTCCAAGAGCGCGGTAATCGCCGGGTAAACCATCAAAACAGTGAGATGCGGGCCGTTTTGGCCGATGACAGGCTGGCCGGCTGGTTGGAGTGCCAACCGGGTGCGCCGCTGCTCCAACTGGAGGAAATCGGCTATGATCTGGACCAAACCCCCCTGTTTTATGCGCTCCACCATTTTCGGGGCGACCGGGTCAGCTTTCGGCAAATTCGCCGGCCCACTTTTTCGATTGACCCGGCTTAAAAGTGTAGTTGAAAATTCTCAGAATAGAGCTAAAATAGGCCATCGGCGCCGGGGTGTGGCTCTCCGGCAAGCGGGGCGGGGATTCCACGCGCCCATGCCGCCCGCGATTTGGCAACGTTTGAGAAACTGTGTAATGTCATTTTAAATACAGACAAATGTCACTGGACAAGTTTAGTCTTTACAGATAAGATATAAGCACCTCACACAAGTTGTCACACAACCATACCACTATACAATTCCTTGAACTACATTCTGCCGGGATGATCTTTCAATCGTTAGCAGCGGGACATGCGACGGGGCCGAGGCAGAGGTCTTTGCCAATGGCTAGGTCTCGGCGCAGGATGGCATTTACAATGCCACCGAGATTCGCTGCTGCAATTTACCGGCGGATAAAAAGTGGCTCAAAGCCGAGTTGACCCAAAAGAGCGCGGCGAAAGGGTAAGCGCCTGAGTAAATGCCAAACAGTGTTGTTTGTTTACCTTAAAGGTGACATTTATCACTAACTTAAAACCCTTTTGTTAGGTATACTCCAAACTGCCAGCATCGTACAAAGAGGTAATGAATGCAAACATTCGCAGCAATTCGCCGTCACTTTGACCGAGTAGTGGATGCACTGTTGCCGCTGTTAGCGGTAATCGGGGCGCTAATCATTGGGGCTATTATCCTGCTGCTACTCAAAATCAACCCGCTCGAGGCTTATCAGGTTTTGCTTACGGGCGGTTTTACCAGTAAAAATGGCCTGGCCGATACCTTGGTGGTGGCGACCCCGCTGTTATTGGTTGGGTTGGGCATTGTGATTGCCTTTAGGGCCAATGTGATCAACATCGGGGCCGAAGGTCAATTGATTGCGGGGGCCGTGTTAACTACCTTTCTGGCGGTGCAGTTGGGTGCTGTATTGCCCGGATTTTTGGTTATTATCCTCTGTTTGTTGGCCGGGAGTTTGATGGGCGGCGTATGGGGCGCTATTCCCGGTTACCTCAAAGCGCGGCTGGGAGTCAATGAGATTCTCAGCACGGTCATGATGAATCAAATTGCTATTCAAATAGCTTACTACTTGCTACGCGGCCCCATGATGGACCCGGCGGAACGGGCCGCCGGGACCAATATCCCTCACTCTGCCCGTTTACCCAAACCTACCGATTTGCCCCGTTTTACCGATATTGCCCACTGGTTAGGTTTTACTGAAACCGCTAAAGATTTAGGACTAACCGGCTTTTGGGCCGAACTTTACGGCCTCTTGGCTGAGCCGACCCGGCTGCATAGCGGGTTAATTTTAGCCATCATCATGGGTATCTTGGTTTATATTTTTCTGTGGCGCACCACCATCGGCTATCGCATCCGCGCCGTTGGGCTAAATCCGCATGCCTCACGTTACGCCGGGATCAATGTGCCGGGTTATATGGTTTTATCGTTAGGCTTAAGCGGCGCTTTTGCCGGTTTAGCCGGCGCGGTAGAAATCTTGGGGCTGCACCACCGTATGTTTGAGCCAACTGCGGTTTCAGCCGGATACGGCTTTTCTGGGATTGTGGCCGCGCTTTTTGGCAAGTTGCATCCATTGGGGGCGATTCCATCCTCAATTCTGTTTGGCGGGTTATTGGTGGGCGGCGATAAGATGCAGCGAGCGGTCCAAACTCCGCAAGTATTGGTGACAGCTTTGTTGGGGTTAATCGTTCTCTTTGTGGTCAGCAGCGAAATCTGGTCTCGCCGCCGGGCTAATCGCCGCGTGGATGTCCCTCCTGACGAGCCTCCTGTTTCAAAAATAAAAATTGCACCCAAAATAGAGGCCAAACTATGAATGAAAATTTAACCGTTTTAGCCGTTATTGTGGGAATAATTCACTCCGGTATCCGGCTGGCCACGCCATATCTTTATGCCGCTATCGGTGAAACTTTTGCCCAACGCTCCGGGGTACTTAATTTAGGGGTTGAAGGTATTATGCTGATGGGTGCGTTTGGCGGCTTTTATGTGCTGTTTCAAACCGGCAGCCCTTTTTTGGGGTTGCTGGCGGCAGCGGCAGTCGGGGCGTTGTTGGGTTTAGCAATGGCCTTTATCAGCGTCACCCTCAAAGCAGAACAGGGTATCAGTGGGATTGGCCTGTTTATGTTTGGCCTGGGCGCTTCCAGCTTGCTGTTCAAAACTACGCTGGGCACCATAGAGGGAGTTAAAGGCTTTGGCGAATTGAGTTTTTGCCTCAGCCCCAATTTTTGTCTGAGCCAAATCCCGGTAATCGGCGAAATCTTTTTTAGCCATAGTGTGATGGTGTATGGAGCTTTTGCTTTGGTGCCGCTGTCTTGGTGGGTCTTAAATAAAACCACTCTGGGCCTCAAAATCCGGGCTGTCGGCCAAAATCCTCAAGCGGCAGACACCCTGGCGGTGAATGTAGACCGGGTGCGCTACTTCACCGTTACTCTGGGCGGATTGTTAGCCGGAGTTGCCGGCGCCTCACTCTCTATTTCCTTACTCAATATCTTTCAAGAAGGGATGACCAATGGGCAGGGCTTTATTGCCGTGGCTCTGGTTTATTTTGGCAGTTGGACGCCCTTTGGGGTATTGCTGGGGGCGATGCTGTTTAGCCTGGTTAATGCCTTGCAATTATGGGTGCAAGTGCTGGGGCTGAACCTTCCCTCCGATGTGGCAGTGATGCTGCCTTATCTTTTAACCATCATCGCGCTGGCCTTCCCTTTTCGCCGGGCGCTTCAGCCTGCTGCCTTAACCAAACCGTTTGAACGCGGGCAGAATTAACAGTTACTAGGTACGATGTTGATAGGAGCAGTGAACAGTAAACAGTTGACAGTGAACAGTTTAACTGGCACTGACTACTGATGACTGTTCACTGATAACTTATAACTATAATTAGAGGAGATAAAAAATGAATAAAACGTTATTTAAGTTATTGAGCCTATTAGTGCTCATCGCCATGATCGCTGGCTGTGGTGGAGCGGCTCAACAAGCGGCCCAAGATACCCAAAAAGCGGCCGAAGAAGCTAAAGAACAAGCCGATAAAGCCGTTGACGAGGCCCAAAAGGCCGCCGAGGAGGTTAAAGACCAGGCTGAACAGGCCGTAGACGCCGCCAAAGATGCCGCCGGGGCAGCCGTGGCTGCCAATATCAAGCCGATCAAGATTGCCCTCATTCTCCCCAGCACCATCAATGATCTGGCCTGGAGCCAATCCATGTACCAAAGTTTGAAACAAATTCAAGATGAGGCCGGTAAAGACAAGGTTGAATTGGTCTACACCGAAAATATGTTAAAGGTGCCTGATGTCGCTGCCGTCATCCGTGATTATGCCTCTAACGGTTATAACTTGATTATTGCTCACGGCGCTCAATATGGCGACTCCCTGTTTGAAATCGCCCCCGATTTCCCGGAAACCAGCTTTGCCTGGGGTACTACCACCAACACCGGCGCCGACAAGGGTATTAAAAATGTTTTTGCCTATGAACCTCGCGGTGATGAAGGGGGTTATGTTTCCGGGGTGTTAGCTGCCAAACTGACCAAATCCAAAGTGATTGGTTTGGTTGGGCCGGTTGATGCCGGTGATGCCAAACTACACGTAGATGGGTTTTTGGCCGGGGTTAAAGCTGCCGACCCGACCGTTAAGGTCAATGTCTCTTTCACCGGCTCCTTTGGCGATACCTCTCTGGCCGCTGAAGCTGCCAATACCCAGATCAAGGCCGGGGCCGATGTGTTAACCGGTTCATCCCAGCAAGTGGTCGGGGCTATTGGTGTAGCCAAAGAGAAAAACATCCCCTGGTTAGGCATTCAAGCCGATCAAAGCCCGGTAGGCCCCGAGGTGGTGGTGGCTACTGCCCTGTATGATTGGCACGGTACGCTGCTGGACATGATCACCATGCATCAAGCCGGAGAAATGGGTGGCAAAGTGCTGCAACTTACCCTTAAAAATGGGGGTGTCCGTATGATTTACAGCGACAAACTCCCTAAAGAAGCCGTTGACGCCGCTAACCAGGCCCAAGCCGGGCTGATTGACGGCTCCATCAAAATCGTCGCCGAACCAAGATAATAATATCAGAGGTAGGGGCAGGTGCGGAACTTGCCCCTACTTCACAATTATTGACTGGTCAGATAGAAAAAGCCATGATGACAGAAACCAAGTTGCTCCCTTCCGGTTTACCCTGGATTGAATCTTTAGAGATGCGGGGTATTGTAAAAAAATTTCCAGGCGTGCTGGCTAACGATCATGTAAATTTTGAGGTCAAGGCCGGTGAAATTCATGCCCTGCTGGGTGAAAATGGGGCCGGTAAAAGTACCTTGATGAAAATTTTGTATGGACTGTATCAGCCGGATGCCGGAGAGATTTTACTGAACGGGCGGCCCATCCAGATTCAT
>CAZDMM010000171.1:0-11401 GCA_964505845.1 uncultured Caldilineaceae bacterium | reverse complement strand
TGGTGTCGCTCCACACCCCCAGGGATTGGCCGCTGCCGTGCGCCACCGCCGGTTCCTTGCGGATACCGCCGGTGGCCTCGCTCAAGGTCAAAACGCTGCCCAGTAGGGAGCCGTCGCTACCAATACGCTGCGCCTCGATCACCCCATCATCTCGCCAAAGCAGCAGATATTCCCCTCCGCCCGTACCGGTCACGGCAGGGGTGTTTTCCTTACCGGCAGCCGTGTCAATATTTAAAACAGACCCGACCGCTTGCCCATTAGCCGCACTGACCCGCAGGGCGTGAACGTTGTGATCGCTGGAGGATACTTCCCGCTGCCAGGTTGCTAAGAATTGGCTGCTGCCATGGGAGGCTATCCTCGGCCAGGTCAGGTTGGCGCTGTCGCCGCTGCCCGCCAGCAGTTGATGACTCCCTGAAATGAGGCCATTAGCCGTCACCTGCTGGCCGTAGATATCGTAGCTGCTGCCGTCGCGCCGGTCGCTCCACACTACCTCAAATACGTTAGCTTGGCTGTCGTAGGCCACAGCCGGATAGACCTGGTCATTGGCGGCGTTGCTCAGGGTCAAGCGCGGGCCGCTCAAGACGCCGCCGCTAGTGAGCATCTGGCCGTACAGATCCAGGCTACTGCCGGATTGGTCCGACCACACCAGTAGATAGTTCCCGGCGGCCGAGACGGCCAGGCCGGGATAGTTGGCGTTTTTGAGCGGCGGCAAGAATTCCAGCTCACCCCCTACCGGTTGGCCGCTGGCGCTGAGGCGTTGGCCGGCCAGGCTGTGGTAGGTAAAGCCGTAGCGGTGATCCACCCACACCACCAAATACTCGCCGCTGGCCGGGTTATAAATAACATCGTCAGAAGGCTCTTGCACGCCTGCGGCCTGGCTCACGGTGAGGAGCGAGCCGGATAGGGCCCCAGTGCTATCCGTCAATTGGGCATAGATATCGCCCTGCCAGGGCCACACACTCAGAAAGTTATTGCCGTCGGAAGCTACCGCCGAATATGAAACGCCGCCGGTCAAGCCACTGACCAGGCTAGCCGGGCCGATGAGAGGGTCTACCACCACCGGGAATTCGGCCAGGGCCAGCCAGGCCGCCGGGATGGTGATCTTGAGTTTTTTGTTCTGCAATTCCAACGGGGCAATGAACTGCCGGCCCTGGGCGTCGCTGACCACCGCCGGGCCGTAGCCTAGCTCGCCCAACTCCGCCTTCTTGTCCACCGCAAAGCGAATACCCTCATCGTTGGAGAGCAGGCTGGCTTTGAGCTGGGTCTCAAAGCGGCCTTCAATCACCAAGTCGCCCTCGGTGGGCGTACCCTTCTCAAAAATGAAATATTGCTCTACGCTGGCCTCGCTGACTTGGTAAGCCAGTTGCCAGGGCTGGCCGGGTGTTTGGTAAGTGACCCAATTGCCGCCGGCCCCCCGCTGGGCGGCGCCGGTCAGCAGTGATTGCTGCCCCACTCGCACCTCGGTCAATTGAAAACTTAACGCCAATTGTTCATCGGCCGGTACGCCCGGCTTTTCCCCTTTCAGGTCGTCATCTGGCTGTTTGAGCCGAAAGGTTAAACCGCCGGCGCTAAACTCTACCCGCCGGGTGGGGTTATCGGCGGCCAGGTTAAGCCCTTCTGCCCGCAGGGCGTTGCGGGCCTTGAGCTTGGCCATCGCTTCCGCCCCGTAACGCTCATCTTGGGCCTTAAGATCGAGCGGCGCGGCCAGGTTAGCGTTTCCTTCCGGCCAGACCAGGCTGCCTTGCGCCGTGCCGGCGTAGGCCGTCAGGCTGACGGTCTGGCCCGGCGGCGCTTTGAAGCGGGTGGTGGCCAGCCCGGCTTTAGTCTGCACCACGCTCTGATCCAGCTTGCCCTGGGATAGTTCCACGCGCACTTCCGTGCCATCGGCCACGGCCAGGCCATCGGCGTCGGTCACATACACGGCTAGCCACTGCTCCCGCTCACCCTGCCCTTGCCCGGCTTTGTCCCGGATTGGCTCAACCCCTAATTGAATCTGGGCCGGGGGGCCGGCCACAATCGGGGTGGGTGTTACCGCTACCGCGGCCAGGATAATCAGCCCGCTTTGGGCTTGTAAGCCCAACGGTATGGCCTCTGCTGCCAGGCTCAGGGCGCTGCCGGGCGCCTCCGCCGCCACCCGGCTGACCCAGCCCACCGTCAGCACCGGCTGGCTGGTCAGCTCCACCGGCACGGCCCAGGTGAGCAGCCGGCTGATGGGATTGTAGCCGGGGGTAACGACGCCCAGCGGGGTGTCGTAGCTTAACTCCAGCGGCAGGGTGGCGCTGAATACCAGGTTATCAGTCGGAATTTGGCCGGGGTTGGACAGGGTCAGGGTCACGGTGACCAGTTCTCCGGCCTGAACAAAGCCCGGCTCGGCGCTTATCCCCAGGCTGGGGGGCGGCGGGGCCGGGGTGATGGTCAAACCCGCCTGCTCCTGCACGGGCGCAGCCAGGCTGGGGCTGGTCAACTCGGCCAGCAGGGTGAGCGTGGTGGCCGGCGTGTCTGCTGCCACCCGGCCCACCCAGCCCAGGCGCACCTCCGGCTGGGCGGCCAGTTCCGGGGGAAGCGCCCAGGTGAGCAGCCGGGCGATCGGGTTGTAGCCGGGAGTGACTGCCCCCAGGGGGGTGTCATAACCCAACTCCAGCGGCAGGGTGGTGCTGAGAACCGGGCTATCCAGCGCCAGTTGGCCCGGATTGGACAGGGTCAACGTGACCGTGACCAGTTGCCCGGCCTGAACCGGGGCCGGCTCGATATTGAGCGCCAGGCTCACCAGCGGGGCGGGGGTGGCGGTGGGGGTTAGTTCAACAGTCGGGGTGAGCGTAGCGGTCTCGGTCGGGGTCAGGGTCAGGGTTACGGTCAGGGGTGGGGTAGCGGTGGCAGTATCCGTGACGCCTGGCGTGGCGGTGTCGCTGGGCAGCACCACCGCCGTCTCGGTGGGGCTGGGCGTGGCCGTCTCACCAGGCAGGGGCGTAGCCGTGTCGCTGGGCAGCGGGGTAGCCGTATCGCTGGGCAGCGGGGTAGCCGTATCGCTGGGCAGCGGGGTGGGCGTATCGCTGGGCAGCGGAGTAGCCGTATCGCTGGGCAGCGGAGTAGCGGTCTCGGTGGGCGGTGGCTCAACGGTTTGATAGGCCGGTCGCTCGCCGGGTTGAGCCAGCACGCTGGACGGCGGTAATGAGGATAACAGCAGCGAAACAACTACCACCAAACGCAGGATCAGGTCGAAACGTGGCATGGGAAAGCCTCCTAAGAAAATAGCTCATCTCACCGTAGGGCGGCATCCCTATGCCGCCCGCAACGGCATAGGGATGCCGTTGCTACCGTATTTTCATTCCCGGTGGCGTGCCGCAGGTTCGTGAACACTCCCTTGAAAATAGCTGTCATGTCACGGCAAGCCGCAGGCGAAGCAGTCTCCACGGGGTGAGGGAGATTGCTTCGGCCTGGCGGCCTCGCACTGACATTTTCATCACTGGCGTCCTGCATCTTCCCCAGGATAAGCCGGGTGAGCCTGCTTGAGCAGGCTTTTACCTACCTACGGTAGCCGGGCGTTTCCCTGGCCTACCCACGCACCCCCCATCCGGGGGGCAGGTGGCAGGCAACGCTCGGCGGGCGGCAGGGCTAAGGTAATTTTGGAGTGACCGCATGTGCTCATTAGCAGAAATAAAAAAACGCCGTTGGTTCATCATTCCCCTGGTGAGGGAACTGTAACCAACGGCGCGGGCGGCTGGAACAATAAAGCCGCTGACCCCACATCCAAAACTTTCGATTGGTAAAACAGAACGATTGTGCTATAATTGAAATATCTTTTGGGTACATATTTAGGGAGAAGCGTAGTGGCAACCACAACCTATAGTGCTGAACATATTAAACGACTGGAAGGCTTGGAGGCGGTGCGCCGCCTGCCGGGCATGTATATTGGCAACAACGGTGTCTACGGGCTGCACCATCTGCTGATGGAGCCGATTGACAACGCCGTTGACGAGATTCTTAACGGGCATGGCGATACCATCAAAGTGACCCTGCACGGCGACGGCTCGGCCAGCGTGGAGGATAACGCGCGGGGCATCCCGGTGGAGTACAAAGCCGACGCCAAGATGTCGGCCTTGACCGAGGTGCTGACGGTGCTGCACGCCGGCGGCAAGTTCCGCGAGGCCGGCCAGCAAGACGCCTACCTGAGCGGCTCCGGCGGCTTGCACGGTATCGGGGTCAAGGCCACCAACGCCTTTTCCGAGTGGCTGGAGGTAGAGATACGGCGCAACGGCGTCATCTACCGCCAAGATTTTAGCGCTGGCGGCAAGCCCAAAACAGGCGTGCAAATTATCGAACCGGGCAGCCAGCGGGTCATCGGTGAAATCAACGCCGAGATTAGTTTGGTGACGGAGCGCAAAAGCGACCTGCTAACCGCGCTCAAGGTGGGCAGCAAGAGCATCCCGGTGCGGCCTGACCCCAAGCTGGGCACGGGCACGCGGGTGCATTTTCGTCCGCACCGGCCCTGGTTTGATGCTGACATGGAGTGGCCCCAGCCTGACAAAAGCGTGCCCTGGGACTTCAACCGGCTGGCCAGCCGCCTGGAACAGGTAGCCCATCTCCACCCGGGGGTTCGCATAGAGCTACAGGATGAGCGCGGCCCCAAAAAAGAGCACAAAAAGCGCCACTTTTATTCTCAAAAGGGGCTGCTGGATTACATGGCGGCCTTGAACGACGGGCTGGACACGCTGCACAAACCCATCCAATTCAAAGACAGCAGCCCGGACGGCGCTATCACGGTGGAGGTGGTGTTGCAATATGCCGGGGAGGAGACGGCCATTTACAGCTTTGTCAACTCGATTCCGACACCGCAGGGCGGCACGGCCGTGAGCGGTTTTCAGGCCGGCCTGACCAAAGCGGTCAACCAATTTGGGGCCGATAAAAAGCTGCTCAAAGATGGCAACATCCGGGGCGATGATTTGCTGCTGGGGCTGACCGCCATTGTCAACGTGACCATGACCAAAACACCCCAATTTTCCAGCCAAACCAAAGAAGCCTTGACCAGCACCGAGGTGCAGGGGGTGGCCCTTTCGGTTACATACGAAAATTTGCTGGCCTATCTGAACAAAAACATCCCGGTCGGCAAAATTATCATCAACCAGGCGGTGGCGGCCCAGCGAGGCCGGGAGGCGGCCAAGGCGGCCCGGCAGTTGGTCATCCGCAAATCGGCCCTGGAGGTCTCGGAGCTGCCCGGCAAGCTGGCCGACGTGGCGCGGGGCGTGCCGGTGGAGCAGACCATGCTCTTTTTGGTGGAAGGCGACAGCGCCGGCGGCAGCGCCAAGCAGGCCCGCGACCGGCGCTACCACGCCATCCTGCCCCTGCGCGGCAAAATCCTCAATACCGAGCGCATCCCCGTAACCAAAGTGTTGTCCAACGCCGAGGTCAAGGCGATTGTGGCGGCCATCGGCGGGGGCATGGGGGCCGACTTCAAGGTGGAGCAGATGCGTTACGGCGGCATCGCCATTATGACCGACGCCGACGTGGACGGGGCGCATATCCGCACCTTGCTGCACACTTTGTTCTGGCGGCATCTCAAGCCGCTGGTGCAGGCCGGCAAGCTCTACATTGCTGTCGCGCCGCTGTACCAACTGCACAAAGGCAAGGAGACTCGCTACGCCTATTCCGAAGAGGAGCGCGAGGCGATTTTGAAAAAGTGGGGCCGGGAGGGAGTCACCCTTCAGCGGTACAAAGGCTTGGGCGAGATGAACCCGGAGCAGCTCCGCCAAACCGTCTTTGCCCTCAACAAAGCCGAAGGGGCCAACCCGGTCATCAACGAGCACATGCTGCAAGTGACGGTCGAGGATGCGCACCAGGCCGGGCATGTCATGTCGGTGCTGATGTCCTCGGATGTCGGCCCGCGCAAAAGCTGGCTGCTCAAAAAGTGGGCCGGCGAGGAGTCGGAGTGGCCCGGCAACGGCGATGATGGCGCTGACAGCAAGAATGGGGAAAACGGCGAGGAGTAAACATATTAGGTGACAGTCACTTTTAAAGTGACTGTCACCTTGAAGGTGAGAATGGAGATGAATCATCGTGAAAAGTGTTGAATTAACCACCGATTTGGAACGAGCCTATTTTGATTACGCGGTCGAAACAATTGTAGACCGCGCCTTGCCTCGCGTGGAGGACGGCTTGAAGCCGGTGCAGCGGCGCATCCTGTACGCCATGCACGATATGGGGCTGGCCTGGAACAAAGCCTATAAAAAATCGGCCCGCGTGGTGGGCGAGGTGCTGGGCAAATATCACCCGCACGGCGACTCGTCGGTGTACGGGGCGCTGGTGCGGCTGGCCCAGGATTTCTCGCTGCGTGAGCCGCTCATTGACGGCCAGGGAAATTTTGGCAGCATAGATGGCGACACCGCCGCAGCCATGCGCTACACCGAAGCGCGCCTGTCTCACATTGCCGAGTGGCTAACCCAGGACATCGAGCGTGATACGGTCAACTGGACCGATAACTTTGACGGCTCGCTGCAAGAGCCGGTCATCCTGCCCACCGTTTTGCCCAACCTGTTGGTCAACGGCTCCTCCGGGGTGGCTGTCGGCATGGCCACCAATATCCCGCCCCATAACGTGGGAGAGGTGTGCGACGTCCTGATTTATGTGGCGCAGCGCTGGGACAGGCGGGAAAAACTGAGCGTGGACGAACTGCTCAAACTCATCCCCGGCCCGGATTTTCCCACCGGCGGTATTATTTACCGCTACCGGGTCGAATCGGGCGGCAACGGGGCGGGGGATACCATTGTGGATACCATTCGGGCCGCCTACGAGACCGGCCGGGGCCGGCTGGTGACGCAGGCGCGGGTCAACATTGAGCAAACCAAGGGCGGCAAGGCCGACATTGTGGTCACGGAGCTGCCTTATGCGGTGCAAAAAAGCACGGTCTTGGAAAAGATTGCCAAAGAGGTGCGGGAGGGCCGCATTGCCGGGGTGAGCGACCTGCGGGACGAGTCGGACTACACCGGCATGCGGGTGGTCATCGAGGTGGGGCGGGGGGCCGACCCGCACCAGGTGTTGGAGTCGCTGCTGACCTATACCCAACTGCGCCAGACCTTCGGCGTGACCAACCTGGCCCTGGTGGATGACGGGGAGGGCGAAGCCGTGCCCCGCGTGCTCTCTTTGCGAGAAATGCTGGTACATTTTGTGAGCCACCGGCTGAATGTGATTGAGCGCCGCAGCCGCCACGAACTGGCCGAGCGGGAAGCCCGGCTGCACATCATTCAGGGCTTGCTCAAGGCGCTGGACGTGATTGATGAGGTCATCGCCACCATCAAAAAATCCAAAACCACCGACCTTGCCCGCGAGAATCTGATCAAGAAGTTCAACTTTAGCGAGACCCAGGCCAAAGCCATCCTGGCCATGCAGTTGAGCCGGCTGGCGGCCATGGAGCAGACCAAGCTCAAAGAAGAGGGCCGGGAGTTGTGGGAGCGCATCAAATACCTCAAGGCGCTGCTGGAATCGGAAGCCAAACGGCTGCAGGTGGTCATTGAGGAGACGACCGCGCTTAAAACGCAGTTTGCCACGCCGCGCCGCACCGTGATCATTGATCGAGAGGATCAGGCGGCCGGCCTGACGGTCACTACCGAGGCCGAGTTGATTGCGCCCGATAAACCGCAGGTAGTGGCGATTACCACCAAAGGCATTATCCGCAGCGATGCCGCTCAATTTTCGTATAAAATCAAAACCGGCCCCTCGGCCAAAGCGGTCGAGGCTCACCTGCAGCAGCTTCAATTGCAGCCTACGGATAAGGTGCTGCTCGTCTCTAACCGAGGCCGGGCCTGGCAGGCCCCGGTGGGCCGCGTCCCGGCCGAAGCCGCCTTTGCCGATTTGGGCCTGGGCAAGGGCGAGTATCTGATTGCCGCCGGAGTGTTGACCCCCGGCCACTACCTGACCATCGGCACGCGGGCCGGCAACATCAAGCGCACCAAAGTGGAAGATTTGACGATGGGTGAAGCTTCCTGGGCTACGGTGGTGGGACTCGACGGCAAGGATGAAGCCCTGTTTGCCGGAGTCGCCGGCGACAAAGCGGAGGTGATGTTTTTTACGGCGTCAGGGAAAGCCATCCGTTTTGCGGCCGGCGAGGTCAACCCGCAGGCCACCGGCTCGGCGCGGGGGGTGGCCGGCATCAAACTGGGCAAAGAGGACAGCCTGGTGGCCGGCAGCGTCGTGGAGCCGGAGGAGCAGGCCCAGGTGGTGCTGGTCAGCCAGACCGGTTTTGCCAAGCGAGTCCCGTTGAGCGAATTTCCCGTCCAGGGGCGGGGCGGCCAGGGCGTGCAAAGCCTGGAGATTACCAAAGCCACCGGCAAGGTCGCCGCCGCCACGGTGGCCACCGGCCAGGCCAAAATGGCTGACGTCATCTCGGCCAAGGGGCTGCGCCACCGGCTGGAGTTGGAGAGCCTGCCGCTGGCGGATCGGCGCAAACGGGGGGATAAGCTGGTGGATTTCGGGGCCGATGATGCGATTGTGGCGGTGGCGGCGTTGTGAATTTAACGAACCGGGACTCTCTCATCCACATTGCTGGCGACCGTCACCTTGGCCGCTACCCAACCGAGACCCTGCGGCGTCGAGACCTGCCACCAGGCAGAGTCCGCGCTGCGGCCTACAATCTCCAGGCTTTGGCCGGTGCGCAGCAAGCCTATGACCGCATAGCCGGTACCAGGGCCGCTGCGAATGTTGACGTCGGTGTTGACCGCCGTTACCAGCGGAGCGCCGGCCTGGCCGGAGGTTGGCAGCGCGGTTGCCTCAGGCCAGGCCACTACCGGCAGCGGCGTGGCCGCGATGAGCGCAGCGGTTCGTCCCAGCCTGGCCTTGCCATCCCCCAGGGTTAACCACAAATCTCCCGCTTCTTTAGAAACATCCATAATCAAAAAGCTGTCCACCGTTTGGCCTTTATCCAGGCAGTGCCCCAGATAGAAGTCGGGATAGGGCAGATTAGACAGCTTGTAGAGGGCTTCGGCCTCCTCAACCCGCATCTCATAACGCTCGCTGCCATTTAACACGGCAAAATCTTGCGCTCGAATACACAAACGCTTGTCGGCCAGATTGCCGGCTGTGCCAATCAACCACAGATAAATCCCATTTTGGGGAGCATAGGTTTGGGTAGGGGTTTCAATGGACTTGAGAAGTTCTACCCGTTTGAGAGTGAACACGGCTCCGCCGCTGCTTTTGACCTCTTTAGGCAGGGTGAGGACATAATTGGGATCGCTGCTGTCAGGCAGAGGGGTAGCCGTTGGCCGGGGGGTTGGGGTAATTTGAAGAAAATCGGTCGAAGCCGGCTCGCAGGCCAGGGTGGCTATAGTTGTCCAGAACAAACCAAACAGCAGGATGCGTATTTTTTTCTTTGTCCGGTTTATCAACACCGATACCTCTACCTGGTGAATTTTGTCCCTTTGTTGACAGGTTTTTGCATGGCCCCATTCCATAGGAGGCGTGTCATTCAAAACCAACCTTACCTTAAAAGGCGGTGCGTGTCAAGAGACCTTTGGGGCGATTTTTGGGGATAAATTGTGAAAAAGATAACAACTTGTTTTGCCAGATTTCTGATTTAGCCATAGAATGATTGTCATTATTTTCACATATTGTTTAGGCTCAAAAATGAACCTTCTCGGAAACTGAACCATGTTCAGCATTCGGGAAGGTTTTTATAAGGAGGTCATTATTGCCCCAGACTCAACAATTCGATTGGCCTTGCTAATCCACAAATCCCTATCCAGTTTGTAGGAGGCCAGGCTGAGGTCCTGGAAAAACTGAACAACTATCCAACCTCACCATTCAAGTGAAATTCTTTGGAGGAAGATATGAGTAAACGTTTTGTGTTATTATTAAGTCTGCTGGTCGCCGTAGCGATAGCCGTTACTGCATGTGGCGGCGCTGCTCAACCTGCGGCCCCAGCTCAAGAAAAGCCGGCCACCACCGAGCAGCCTGCCGCAGCGCCGGCTGCTACCGAAGCGCCGGCGACTGAAGCGGCTGCGGCTGCTGCCTGCAGCGACCCGACCGGGTGTGTCACCGTGGCAGCGGGTGATCCTATTGTTATTGCCTCAGCCTTGAGCATCTCCGGCGCCACCGAGTCGCTAGGGCTTGACTCCCAATACGGGGTGGAAGTTGCGCTAAAAGAACGAGGTGAAATCGCCGGCCACCCGGTTGAACTGCTCAAAGAAGATGATGGCTGCTCGGCCGAGGGTGGGCAAACCGCAGCTACCAAGCTGGCTTCAGACCCAAAGGTGATAGCGGTTATTGGGCATACTTGTTCCAGTTCCTGTACTCCGGCGGCTCCCATCTATAATGATGCCGGCGTCACCTTGATTTCTCCCTCATGCACCGCGCCGGCTTTGACCGGTCAGGGCACACATGTACCAAGTTTCTTGCGTACCGCCCCTAACGATAAGCTGCAAGGGCGAGTAGTGGCAGAATTTGCTTACAACAAGCTGGGTTTCCGCAAGGCGGCCACCATTCATGATGGCAGCCCTTATGCAGAGCAGTTGCAGCAGGTGTTTGCAGACCGGTTCAAAGAATTGGGGGGTCAGATTACCGCCCAAGAGGCCGTAAACGTGGGGGATACCGACATGCGGCCGGTGTTGACCTCGATTGCCACGGGTCAGCCGGAGTTCTTGTACTTTCCAATTTTTATTGCCGAAGGTGGCTTTGTGACCACCCAGGCCAAAGAAGTGGCAGGGTTAGAGAAGGTTGTCCTGGCCGGCTCCGATGGCTTGATTTCGCCCGACTTTATCAAGGTGTCGGGTGCGGCGGCGGAAGGGATGTATGTCTCCGGTCCAGACCTGTCCTTTGCGGGCGAGAAGTATGATAACTTTAAGAAAGCCTTTGCTGAGCTGGCCGGTCAAGGGCCGTTTAGCGCCTTCCATGCCCATGCATATGATGCTACCAACATCGTTTTAAACGCGATTGAAAAAGTGGCAAAAACTGACGCTGCCGGAAATTTAGTGATCGGGCGGCAGGCGTTTCGCGATGCGATGTACAGCACCAAAGATTATCCCGGGATTACCGGAAATTTGACCTGTACCCAGGACGGGGATTGCGCCGACCCCAAGATTGGCATCAACCAGATTACCAAAGGGGAATATCTCCCTGTACCCGATGCCCTAAAATAGCGGCGAAAAGATTATTAAGGTAGATAAGGTGTAGCGGGCCGGGCTATTACGCCCGGCCTTTTCTTTAGCGGGCAGCTTGACCCGGCGCTTTGGCTGGCTATAACTTCGGATCAAGATTTGAGAGTTGGTTGGGCAGCCCTTTATTGCCACAACACATGACGTAGTTTGACAAATTACCAAGGTGTGCTAAAATGCCTCCCGTTCTGCTGAATAATTAACAAAGCGCAGCACTTTAACAACTAAAGAGTGACAGGGAAGAGCGAGAAGATTGGGCGAACCGT
>CAZDMM010000170.1:0-11449 GCA_964505845.1 uncultured Caldilineaceae bacterium | reverse complement strand
AAACAACATCTCGGCCCGGAAGGGAAAGTTAAAGTGGGGCACATCAATCCCAGGGCTGATGCGCCCCATCTGAATGAACAGCTTGGGCGCGGTGAGGTGGTAAAACAGACCGTCCCAATCAATCGGCGGAAGCAGGGCGGTGAGCAGGATAAACAGTCCCACCAGGCCAACATACATGGCGGTCAAGCGGCCAGGGCGAGCCTCTAAGGGCGGCCGCTGCCGCAGCTGGCGGCGCAGCGCCATAAAATCGGGCCAGAGCAAGGCTGACACGATGATGCTGAGAATGATAAAGAGCCAGCGCTGGAATAATCCGGCCAGGCCCAGGCCCAGGGTAAGCAACCCCAACGCGCCCAGGCCGAGGGCTGTGCCCAAAATGAAGATTTCGCCGGTGGACAATTCCTCAATCTTCCCGGAAGTTTCAGAACTTCCGGGAAGGTCTAGCCAGCGCAGCAAGCGCTGGCCCAAACCCAGGCCCAGCAGGCCAATCCAGCCGGCGGCCAGCAGGTCGAGCAGTGTATTCATCAGGCCGGCCAATTGACCGGGAGTAAAAGGTTTTTGCTCTTTCACGGAATAAAACCCGATGAGCACGGCCAAAACCCACAGAATAAATAAACCCGACAGGAGCCAGGATTTGAGTTGATCGGAGTTCTTCACGTCTCCGCCTCAACTTTTTGAGCCAGGTCAAACAGGCCGCGCCAATCGGCCAGAAAGAGCAGCAGCAGCAGCAGAGGCAGAAAGCCGTGCATAAAGGGATGCTCAAAATTGGTCCCGATGATAAATTTGAGAAAGCCAAACCAGAGCAGGAGATTGAGGCCCGTCTGGGTCAAGAAGACCAGGAGACTCGGTGAAGGGGTGAGGCGCTGAGGCGAAGGGCGAAGTTCGGACAGCCGGCGAAACCAGAGCATCAACGGCAGGTAGAGCATGACGTGGTTGGTGGTGGCAGAGCGGAAGGCGACCAGGTTGCCGATGATGAGGGTCAGCATCAAGGCCCAGGTGAACCAGCCGGCTTTTTTGCGCCACACCTGCCACCAGCTAAACAGCATCAAGCCCAGCAGCGCCGCCGATAAACCATTAGCCAAAGGCAGGGCTATGGGCGCGGCAAAGGTGCGGGTCAAATTTTCGATGGGCGAATAAAAGCCGACATACCCGGAGTAAGCAAACAGACCGCTGTAAAAATCCCGCGGCCAGGTGGGAACCAGAGCCATGCTGACCAGCGTCAGACCGGCCAGCGTTGCCCCAAAACCCAGGATGATCTGCCAGCGCCGCTGCGCCAGCGCCCACAGCAGCAGCAGCGGAATAACCATAAAGACCATCTGCGGTTTGATGGTTGCCAGGGCCAAACAGGCCCCGCCCAGGTAATCTCGCCGCCGGCTAAAGGCAAACAAGGCCGCCGCCACGCAGCCAAAGACGATGACCGAAAATTGCCCCAAGATGATGCTGCGCGCGCCGGGGTAAAAGAAAACCGCCCACAGCATGGTCAACCCCGACAACCACAAGGGCATGCGCCAGTTGACCAGGCGCGCGCACAGAATCGCTCCAAAAATGAGCACAAATTGCAGCACCACCATCCACACCGCCTGAGCCACCGCATACGGCACATAGACCAGCGGCCAAAAGAACAGGAGCGTATACAGCGGATAGGCAAAGGCTACCTGGTCTTCCCAGGGTTCGGTGTAGCGGCCAAACAGGCCCAGTTGCGCTTCCAGGGCCACCTGCCGCTCGTAAGGGTTGCGGCCTTGCAGCAGCAGCGCCTGCCCGCCGTACCAGCGCGGAAAGAAATCGGCTGTGCCGGGGAAGCGTGAGGCAAAGACCGCGTACATGGCGTAGGCGTCAAGGATAAACAGCACCAAAAACAGGCAGGCCAGGATGGCTATTTGGGCGCGCTGGCTCCGACGGGTCATACCACCAGCCTTAGCCAACCCACACCCACCACACAAAAAAGGCGGTCAGGATGAGGGAGAGTGATAACCCGCTAAAGACCAGCGGCAGCTTGACCCAGCGGTAGCGACTCAGCAGGGCCAGGGCAATGAACATGGGGAGGGCCATCATCATGCGGCGCGGAAAGTTTGCCAGGGGAAAATAGGGCAGAATCAGGGTGAGATTCATCAGGTAAAGCGCCACAAAGTAAACGGTATAGCTGGGGCGCTTTAAGCGCCAAACAAATGGCAGCATCAGCGTGCAGAAAACAAGGATCAGAAAATCATAGGCTACTTTCAGGAACATGACCCTGGGCCACAGGGTGGGCAGGGCCATAATGCCCAGCCACAGCCCCTCCCAGGGCCAGACCACCGCCGCCTCGTATGTTTTTTGGTAAGAGGGGGTTAAAATCGGCGATAAGATGCTCAAGGGGGAGGAGAAATCAAAAGAGGTTGCCTCCGGCCCCAGCCAGCGGCGGATGAGGGTCCAGGCCAGGATGGTCAGCGGGATGGAGAGCAGGGCGATGCTGTCAAAGCTCAGGAGGCGGCGGCGCTGCTGCCAAAATTCCCAGGCAATAGGCGCAAGCAGCACCACCGCCGGCAGTTTGCTCAACACGGCCAGACTGGCAAAAAGGGCCGTCCAGCCCCAACGACCGCGCTCCATAGCGTAAAAGGTGGCTATGGTAAACAACAGCAGCAGCGACTCGGCGTAGTAGGCCAGGTTAAAGAAGAATGAAGGATACAGGGCCAGGGCCAGCACGGCGGCGCGGGCTATGCGATAGCCATAGCGCGGGCGCACGTACTCAAACAACAAGATGAGCGCCAACCACAAGGCCAGGTTAGAGACGATGAGGCCGGAGAGCAGATAGTTGCCGCCGAATATGTCGCCCACCAGCCGCGCCAGGGCCGGGTATAACGGGTAGTTGCCGCTGCGGCCATCATCAACCCCGTAGCCTTCGCGGGCAATCTTAAGGAACCATTCGGCATCCCAGCGATACCAGGGGGCCAGCAGCCAGGCTTCGGCCTGGTTGTGGACAACTGCCTGGGGCGCGTGGGGCGGCAGCGGGAACAGATTTAAAGCCACAATCGCAATCAGCGAGGTAGCCAGGCGGGCGATCACATAAACGGTCGTCGCCAGGCGGATAGCCGGGGAAAGCTGAATCCACTGCTGCCGGAGGGTCACAGGATAGGCGGCGCTACGCATCATGCCGGGGCCCAAAACGATATTTTACCAGCGTCCAAATGGCCACCAGGCCATCAACCCACTGGATTTTTTTGCCCTCGTCCCAGGAGCGAGGATGGTAAGAGATGGGTACCTCGTGGATGGGGATGCCCTGCTGCAGCAGTTTGCCGGTCACTTCGGGGCAAAACTCAAAGCCATCCGTTTCCAGGTTCATGGCCCGCAGCAGGTCTGTTTTGATAACCTTATAACCGGTGGCCTCGTCGGTGATGCGCGAGCCGTACAGCCAGTTGGTAATCCAACTGAGCAGGCGTCCGCCCCAATAAAAAGACCAGCTTGAGCGCGGGTTGCGGCGCAAATTGCGCGAGCCGTACACCACCGCCACCTGGGGGTTGTCAAAGGGAGCTAACAGGGCCGGATAATCGGCCGGGTCATACTCCAGGTCGGCATCCTGCACCAGCACCAAATCGCCGGTCACCTGGGCCAGGCCGGTGCGGATGGCCGCCCCTTTACCCCGGTTGCGCTCATGCCGAATAATTTGCAGGGCCGGCTGGCTGCCGTTGCGCAGCTTTTCTAAAATCAGGGAGGACTGGTCAGATGAGCCATCATCCACCACCACAATCTGGCTGGCCAGGCCAGTGGCCCGCACCCGGCCGATAATCTCGGCCAGGGTAGCTGCTTCATTATAAACGGGAATAATCACGGATAATTTTTGATTGGACATGCCCCTAGCATATAACAAGCGGGCTGAGATAGATAGAGACGAAAGTCACTAATCCGATTGACCAAAAGTCACGTGATTCTACTGATGGGCGACCGGGGCGTTCTCCTTTAGCTCATACAGCACCAGGTAGACGCCGGGCAGGGTGATTTCCTGGCGCAGGTCGGCCTGGTGCGCCGCCAACCACGTCCTCATGACCGGGTCTTCAACATCATCGCGCCAGGTAAAAGGACGCGCCCCCGCCACCTCATGGGTGGGTTCAAAGCGGCGGCGATAGACCAGCCAGACCCGCCGCCGCCCGGCGATCAGCGCATCCGGCGGGGTGGTGTCTCGATTCAGCGAGATGGCCTGGGCCGTTAAAGCCCCTTGATAATAGTAGCCAAAAGGGATGCTGGTTTGAAAGTCGCGCATCAATAAGGCGTCGCCGGGCTGCTCGGCCTGCTGCACCAGGCTGGCCGCCGACCGCCAATCTTCTTTGGACAGGGCCGGGTCAAACCAGAGCCGGGTCAGGGCAAAGGCGCTGGCCAGGGCCAGGGTCATCACCCCCAGCCGGGCTGCTTTGGGGGGCGCTAAACTTACCGCGCTCATCAAAAGCATGAGCGCCGGCAAGGTGATGATGAATTGGCGGTCAACATAGAGGGGCAGTTTCAGCGAGATGAGCCACACCAACAGCGGCGGCAGGAGCAGACTGAGCCACAAAAAGGCGCTGCGGGTTGAGTGAGCCGGGTGGCCGGAGTCGGTTTGAGTTTGGGCCGACAACCATACCGCCGCGCCTCCGGTACTTGTCACCAGCAGAGCCAACCCGGCCCATGTCCACAGCGAGTCTGGCCGGCTGAGCAAAAAAGCCAGGTTGGAGAAGGTTAAGGGCACATCCAGCAGGCCGGGCGGGTGAATCCAGCCGATGCCGAAGTTGCGCCCCTCCCGCAGGGCCACAGCCAGCGCCCAGGGTGTAAAGGGCAGAAAAGCAATCACCTGGGCCAGAGTCCACCAGCGCAACGCCTGGGGAAAACGGCGCACATGGAGGGCCAGATAGACAAACTGCACCAAACTGACCAGAAAAGTAAAGTAGTGAATGACAAACCCCAGCGCCGTGACCAGGGTCAAGCCCAGCCAGGCTTGCCGCCGGACCGGCTTGAGCAGACGCCAAAAGGCATAGCTGCCGGCTATCGTCAGGCACAACAGCAGGCTGTACATGCGCCCCTCCTGGGCGTACCACACCGCAAAAGGGTTGAGCGCCAGCAGCAAAGCCGCCGCTGCTCCCCAGCGCCGCCCGCCGAAAGTGCGGCCCAACTGATAAATGAGCGGCACGGCGGCTGTACCGGCCAGCAGCGAGGGAAAGCGCAGCGCAAATTCGCTCTGGCCCCACAGGGGCAGGGCAGTGCGGAGGAGCAGATAATAGCCCGGCGGGTGAACCGCATCTGCTAACAGGGCCGGCCAAAAGGTTGACCACTCCACCCCGGCGACAGCCAAACTAAAGGCTTCGTCGTACCACAGACTTTGCCAGCCCAGGCCAACCGCCCGCACCGCAAAAGCCAGCAGCGTGATGAATAAGATCAACCACCTGTTGTTGTACGTCACTGAGGTTAGGAGAGGGGTCGAATAGGTCACGGGAGAGGTACCAATTGATATTGCAAGAGCGCCTGCGCCATCGCCTTAGCCACCAATTGATGTCCAGGCGGTTTCAGGTGGGCTTGATCAAAGTACAAATCCTGATCGTGGTGACTGCGTAAAATCGGCAACAAGTTCAGCACTGCTATATTTTGGCTTTGAGCAAAGGCTGCCAGCCGTTGTTGAGGCTTATCCAGGCCCAGGGGTGTATCGGTTTGAGCGTAAACCTGAACATCGGTAGGAAAAAGCACAAAGATCAAGTTAAAATTGTGCTTATGGGCCAACTGGATTATCTCGGTCAGACCGGCCTCGATTTTGGCTAATTCCTGGTCTTTCCAGGCCAGGCCCCAATCCTGGTCGGCAGCCTTGATGACCGCTGTCAATGCTTCAGAGTCGTTAATCCAGGCGCGTGACTGCCAGGCGTCCAGAAAACGGAAGCGAAAACCCGGCGCGGCAATAGCCTGGTTAACGCTGCGTCCCCGCACCGCCACACGATAAAAATAATAGAAGGCGCTTTTGGAGACAAAGAAATTGTCAAGAAAGGCTATCCAGGCCGGCGGCGGGTCAAACGAGCGGGAATCATTCAAATATATATTCACCAGGACCAGGTCAGGATCGTACTCCAGGCCACGGGTGCGCAGCCAGGTAAGCTCCTGTGGCGTCCCGTAATCGTCGGTACCGGCATTAATCACTTCAATGGCCTGCCCTGACCGGCTCTCCCTTTGCAGCGAATGTTCTAGCAGCTTGACAAAAGTTTGATCTAACTCTACGCCCGGCCCGGCGGTAATTGAGTCGCCCAAAGCAATAATCCGATAAGTTCCGGCAGGTTTGGGGACAGTAATTTCTTCGTTTCGTAACCCCTGGCTGCTGATGGTGGTACGGATGGTTATCCCGTGATAAGTCTCAAGCTTATCATAACCGGGCGTCCACTCCCACTCCAGCTCATGGCTTAATTGAAAACGTTCGACTCGAGGGGAAACCCCTAAGATGAACCGGGCAAACCCTTCTAAACTGCACAGCATCAACAGGATACTAAAAATGGCCAGGAGTAATTTGGAGCGGAGCGAGTTAGAGTTGGACACCACTCACCGGGATGTATCCTCAGAAAAGTCAGGGACCGATAATCTGGTAGATTGTCTCTTAGTGTACCCGATTTTAGGGGATAAATCAACCGAATTTTGGGAAAATTGGAGGGACGGCTTAGGGGCGGACTAAGCGCAGTTCAATCCAGGTGGCCCAATCATAACTGAGGCTGCTGCCGCCTTTAACCCGCAGGGTGAAGGTTCCCGTTTGGCCCGGCGGCACGTTGGTCAAAGCCTGTTTAACGGCCACAGGGCTTTCCTCATATTTGACCAGCTTGGAGAACAATAACTGCTCCACTCCGCCGTTTGGCTTAAAGCTCAGTTCAAACGTTACCCCATCGTCATTGATAGCAGCGGCCTTAGGCAGCCCCAAACTGCCCACAATCGCATCGGTGGGCTGCAAGGGAATATCAAGGGTGTAAGCGCCTTCGATGAAGCCCAATTCCTCGTGAGGGTGGGTCATCAACACGTTGTCGGGGCTGGGCACGTTGCCCCTGAGTTCGGTGGGGCCGATGACCACAATCCCCTGCGGCGCGGGGATAACCAGGTTGCGGTCAATTGGGGCGTTGGTGACGGTGTAAACGGCGTCTCCGGCAGACCAGCGGGCCTGGCTGGCATTGAGCACAAAATCGTAGAGCGTGGTCAGGTTAGCCCCATCCAGCGGGACAATCCCCGGCACAACCTTTATCTCCACGTACAAATCCGGGCCAAAGGGCTGGCCGTTCAGGTCAACCATTTGCCAATTGCTGCGATAAGTGCCCGGCGCATCCGGCGCAGTCATGGGCACAGTAATGATGCCGGTTGCTTCCGGCTCAACCCGCTCCACCAGGGGGATACTTTTTGTTCCACTCATAGGGTCGCCATCTTTAAAGCGGACGGTATAACCACCACCCCAGGGACACGTGCCGTAATTTGTCACCGACCAGGCTTTATCAAAAGCTTCGCCGGGGGCAAATTCAGTTCCATCTTTAACCGTCACATCGCCAGCAAAGCGGCCCTTGTTCTCGCAGCCGGCCGGCAGCGCGATGGTTGGCACAGGGGTAGGTCGGGGGGCGGGAACCGTGGGGGTGATGACATCGCTCGTTTGCTGCTTGACTGTTGCCCCGATCGGAGTCGCTACCGGCGAGCTGCTTTGAGCCAGCAGGGTAGGGGTTACAGGCATGGTTGGCTGGGGTTGGCCGGCTGCTGCACCGGCGGCGGTTGGAGCAGAGGTCGGGACAGTGCTGTTGGGGGTGGGGTTGGCGCTCTCGGCCGGTGGCTCTGGCGAACCGTTTGACTCAACGGCGACGCTCTCCGGGGCTAACCAATACCGGCTTACCCCAAAACCGACCAGGCCCAGCAAAAGTAGCGCCAGCACCGCCGCGCCATAAATGGGCCAGCGGCGCGGGGTATCGGCCGGTTTGCGCTCCGGCTGTACCGGCAGAGGCGGCAGCGGGCGGGTGATGGGCCGGGTCAGGGCTTCCCAATCGGGGGCCTGGGGCAGAGCCAGGCGGGCCGGAGCCGCCTGAGCCGCCGGTTTGGACAACACCCGGGTCACACTGACCGAGAGGGCATCACGGCTGCCGCGCTTACCGGCCAGTTCTGCCAGGCGGCGGCTGGCCATGGCCGGAGGATGCTGGGTGATGGTTTGGGCAATTTCGGCTTCACTGACATAATCGGTCAAACCGCCGCTGCACAATACCACCGCATCGCCGGGGAAGAGCCGGCGAGAGAAACATTCAATCTCGATTTGCTCGGTCAAACCTAAGGCATGGAAGGGTGAAAGGTTGGAGGGTTGGGCGAGTGGGCCGGTAGCCGTCTTTAAGGGGACGGTTTGAGTTTTGGTGGTTGAGTGATTCAACGCCGGCGTTTCGACTGTTTGAGAAGCCGCCGCTGGCGAGGCGACAGCTTCGGCCTGGGGGCCGTTGGTTGAGCCGGGCTGAGGGCCGGGCGGCGTTTCCAGCACGGCGGCGACAGGGGTGGCAGGGCTGACCGGGGCCGGCTGCGTTTCACCCTCTGCAGCCGGGGGTGAAGCAGTCGCTCCCTCTACCGTTATCTGCGCAGCCGGTACACTTTCTGAGGCCGGGGGAACCGGTTCAGCAGCGGGCTGCTCCGGGTCTATCTCAAATTTTAGGCGGTTCTGTCCATAGGATACGCTTGCGGTATGGGACAAGTTGGCAACTTGTCCTACGTTACCATAAATTTGGGACGCACCCGGCTGCTCCTGGGGGTGGCGCTCGGCGGTCAGGCGCTCAATATCCTGGTCCCAAACTACGTATGCCCGGCTGTCGCCCACGTTGGCTACAAACAGCTTGTTCTCATGCACCAGCGCCGCCATGAGGGTGGTAGCCATAGGGCGGCGCTCGGCAAAGCGGCGGTTGCGCTCAAAAATGGCCGTATGAGCCTGCCGGATAACGGCCAACAGTCGCTTTTCCAGGTCAGGTTCGCGGGAGTGGTAGTAATCGTGCAGGATTTTTTGGATAGCAAAACGGCTGGCGACCTCGCCGGAGGCTGCCCCGCCGACGCCATCGGCCACCACCAACAAGCGGCCATGCCGGTTCAAATCCGCAATTTGGGTCGGTTCAAAATAACCGGCCAATTCAGTCTGCGGCCCGGTCAGGCTCGGCTGGCTGAATTGACCGACTTCGACGGCGCGTTCATCTGTCGTTGACATAGGCGGTTTATTATAACACCATCATTATAAATTTTATAAACTGGGGGGAGGGGCGTGGTAGGTAGGACGTGGTGCGTGATGCGTAATATGACTAATTCTATTTTTACGCGCCGAGGTTAAAAATCCTTCACCGCCAGGGGGCGACACATTATATTTTGAGCAATTCTAGAAAAACTCTTAACCACCATCCATAAAGCCCAAACTGACCCCGAGGGCTATCTTTTTATAGCCCTGCGGGTAAAATGAATCTACCGCCAAGTTGGTTAATAAAAATCTTGCGCTTACTTTAACAGCATGCACTACCTTTGCACTTTTTAAATAGAACGCAGAGAAACGCAGATTTGCGCAGAGAAATTTAGAAAAAATCTGCGAAAATCAGTCAAATCTACGTCATCTGCGTACCATTTTTAGCTGGTCATGAAAAGTGCAAACATAGGGCAACATGCATAAGACATGCATAACTCATGCATAAGGTCATGCATACGACTCAGCCGGGGTATCTACCCCCGTCAAAACTGGGTTTGGCTAATTTTTAGACAGTCTTTTAGATTTTGTTACCCGGCCGGCCCAGTCCATCCTCAGGCTGAACTTTAGCCAGCCCTCAGGCTGATGACATTTTGGCTCGCTTGGGGTATACTGCCCAATATGAAGCCAGAAATGTTAGCCTCCCTGCTCCGGCAGCCGCCTGTGGAGCGAATGACTCGCTTTTTCCGGCGCCTGCAATGGAAACTGACCCTGGCCTATGCCTTTTCGATGGTAATTACCGTCATCATTTTGGGGGTAATCGGCCTGGCTTTACTGTGGTATTTTAATTTTCGCTCCAGTTGGCTGCCCAATCTTATAGCCTCCAGTTTGCTGCAAGTGAGTCCAATTTTATCGCCCTATATGGAACAAACCCCACCCGACCGGGCCGGCCTGAACAATTGGCTCCACAGAGTGATTGCCGATGACAACCTGGTGATCAATCTGCCCACCGCTGACAGCCGCAGCGCTCCCAAGATGCCCTCTCATTTTGGCCGGGTGGTGCGCGTGGTAATTGTTGACCCGCACCGCCACGTTTTAGCCGGCTACCCCACCGGCGCCTTTACCACCGGGGTTGAGTTTCAACCTAACAATACCCCGCCCGATTGGCCGGGTTTCCAGGCGGCCTTGCAGGGTCAAACGGAACCCACAATCCTGGCTGCCCGCACCGAAGCCGGCCACATCGTTGCGGCTGTGCCGATTTTGGATGCCAAAAAACAACTGTGGGGCGCTCTATTTATTGAAACTGCTTTACCTATCGAGCAAAGCGACTTTATCCGCCTGGCCCTTCAAGGGACAATTTTGCCGGTGGGGCTGGTAATCTTGGGGGTTGACCTGGTGGCCGGCATTTTCTTTGGTTTCTTCATTGCCCGCGGCCTGACGCGCCGGCTGCGCACCCTGACCAACGCCGCCGACGCCTGGAGCAAAGGGAATTTTGAGGTGTTGGCCCCGGATAAATCCGGCGATGAGTTGGGCCAGTTGGCCCGCCACCTTAACCATATGGCCATCCAGTTACAAAATTTAATGCAGACTCGCCAGGAATTGGCCAGCCTTGAAGAGCGCAACCGCCTGGCCCGTGATCTGCACGACTCGGTCAAGCAGCAAATTTTTGCCACCTCGATGCAGGTGGGCGCGGCGCTGGCCCTGCTGGAGCAAAACCCGGCAGCAGCCAAAGAAAGACTGGCAGAAACCGAGCGGCTGGTGCGGCAGGCCCAACAAGAGTTGACCGCCCTCATTCAAGAACTGCGCCCGGCCGCCCTGGAAGATAAGGGGTTAGTCCTGGCGCTGCGAGAGTATGTTACCGATTGGGCGCGGCAAAACAATATCACCACCGAGATCCGGGTGAGCGGCGAACAAGGGCTGCCCCTTTTGGTTGAACAAACCCTCTTTCGGATAACCCAGGAGGCCCTGGCCAATATAGCCCGCCATAGCGGGGCTACGGCCGCCGAGGTCTGCCTGGCCTGGATAGGCGACCGGGTACAACTGACCATCTCTGACAATGGCCGCGGCTTCAATCCGGCTGCTATGAATGGCCGGGGAGTGGGCCTGCGCAGCATGCGCGAGCGCATAGAAGCCATCAACGGCTCATTGGTGGTAGATAGCACAGTGGGACAAGGAACCCAGGTGATAGCCAACGCCAGGCGTTAACCGTTTAACGTTAGAACGTGTAACGTTTCAACGCCTCCGCGTTGCAGGAAAATTTTTATGACTGAGACCATCACCGTACTTATTGTAGACGATCACCAACTGGTGCGCCAGGGGGTGCGG
>CAZDMM010000169.1:9771-11472 GCA_964505845.1 uncultured Caldilineaceae bacterium | reverse complement strand
CCTCCAATTCGGCGTTGAGGCGGTGCAAGGCTTCCTCGGCCTGCTTGCGCTCGGTGATGTCGTTATTCACTTCAAGAATGGATACCGGCCGGCCCTGTTCATCTCGATGCAAGACCTGGTGACTGGCGACCATGATGCGGCGGCCATCCTTGCAAATATGGGCAATTTCGCCTTCCCAATCACCGCTTGCCCAGAGCCTGGCTTTAATTTGCTCCCAGGGTGCGGGGTGTTCAGATTGCAAGAAGTCATGAGAAACTTGCCCAATGGCCTCCTCTTTGGTCCAGCCGTACAATCTCTCTGCCCCTTGATTCCAGAAGATAATCCGGTTGTCCGTATCTCTGATCAAGACGTGGGCATAGTTGAGTAACTCCGCCTGTTCGCGCAGGGTTTCGGCCTGGCGGCACAGTTCTTCCTCTACCTGCTTGCTTGTGGTGATATCCACATGCGAACCGAGCATGCGCACGGCCTTACCCTGTTCATCAAACAACAGCGAAGCCTGGGTCAGAATCCAGCGGTAAGAACCATCCTTATGGCGGAAGCGAAATTCCTGTTGGTAGTTGGGCCAGGGGCTGGCGATAAAGGCCTGCACGGTTTGGAGCAACCGCTCCAGGTCGTCGGGGTGAACGCGGTGCTGCCACTCATTAAAATCGTTGCTGATCTCGTGGTCGGCGTAGCCAATCTGAGCTTTCCACTCCGGCGAGTAATACACCTGGTTGGTGCGCAGGTCCCAATCCCACAACCCCACGTTGGCCGCCTTGACGGCCAGGCGCAGCCGTTCTTCGGCCTCGCGCAAGGCCCGCTCGGCCCGCTTGCGCTCGGTGATCTCGGTAAAGTAGATGGTCAGGCCGTCGGGCGAGGGGTAGATGCGGTTTTCAAACCAGCGGTCCCATGGCTCGTAATATTCTTCCAGGTAAACCGGCTCTTGAGTCTGGCTGGCCTGGAGATAGGCGTGATAAAAAGGCTGGCCTACACCTTCAGGGTATTCCGTCCAGATGTGCTTGCCCAGCAGCTCGTCGGGTTTTTGGCGCTGTAGCATGTGGGCGGCCTGAGTATTGACGTAAGTGTAGCGCCACTCATTATCCAGGGCGACAAAGCCGTCGTTGATGCGTTTGATCACGCCGGTCAGCAGTTGTTTAGCGGCCAGGGCTTCTTCTCTGGCCGTGATGGCCTCGTTTAACAACCGCTCGCGCTCCTGCTCGGCCTGCTTGCGCCCGGTGATGTCCAGGAGAGCGCCGACCAGTTTGACGGCCCGGCCCGCGGCGTCACGGACCAGCTCGAGGTTGGCGCTGAAACAGCGCTCCGGCCCGCGGGCCGGGTGGCGGCGAAACTCCAGCCGCAGCGACCCGCCGGTCTCCATAAGCTGCGCCTGCGCTTCCACTAGGGTGCGGCGGTCTTCGGGGTGGATCAGTTCCAGAAATTCCATGAAGGTGGGCGGCCCGGCCAACGGGTCGCGTTCCAGCAAGCGGAACATTTCGGCCGACCAGAAGCCGGTTTCCGTATCCAGGTTCAATTCCCAACTGCCCAGTTTGGCCAGGCTTTGGGCCAGGGCCAGGCTGGCCTCGCTGCGGCGCAGAGTTGCCTCGGCCTGCTTACGCCCGGTGATGTCCTCAACCACCGAAATAAAGTAGTCCGGTTCTCCGCTTGCGGTACGCGCCAGGGAGACGGTCAGATTGGCCCAGACCAGCGAGCCGTCCTGGCGGA
>CAZDMM010000169.1:0-9761 GCA_964505845.1 uncultured Caldilineaceae bacterium | reverse complement strand
CCATCGTATAGGTTTTGATCTCATCCGCCAAGACCTGCCGCAGGTAGCCCAGGTCGGTCTCAAGATCATCGAGATAAGTAATGTCCTGAAAGCTCTTTGCCAGCAGTTCGGGGCGGGTGTACCCGACGATATCGCACAGCTTTTGGTTAACTCTCAGCCAGCGCCCATCGGGGGCTACATGGGCAATCCCCACCGCCGCCTGTTCAAAGGTGGCCCGGAAGCGTTCTTCGCTTTGGCGCCGCTGCGCTTCCTGCTCGGTAAACTCCAGGGCAAAGGCGATGTCTCGGGCCACCTCGTCAAGCAGGCTGATCTCCTCGGCGTCAAAAAAACCGGGTTCGGCGGCGTACAGATTCAGCGCCCCCCGCACCTGGCCGGCTACGGTCAGCGGCAAGGCGGCCGAGGCGCGATAGCCCAGGCCTAAGGCGTCCTCCCGCCAGGGGGCCATACGCGGGTCGTGCTCAATGTTGTTGACCACGACATGCTGCCCGGTGCGCAGAGCAGCGGCGGTAGGGCCGCGCCCGCGCGGGCTGTCGTCCGGGGTGAGATGAAGTTTTTCCAGGTAGTCGCCGCTGAGGCCGGCCTGGGCCGCCGGCTCAATTTGGCCGGTTTGGAGGTTGAACAGCCCGATCCAGGCCATGCGGAAGCCGCCCTGCTCCACCGCGATGCGGCAGGCCTGCTCAAACAACGCCTGCGGGGCAGGGGCGCGGACAATGGTCTGGTTGACCTGGCTGAGCAGGGCATAGGTGCGGTTCAATTTGCGGATATGCACCTCGGCCTGCCGCTGTTCGGTGCGGTCGCGGGAAACTTTGGCAAAGCCGTACAGCCGGCCATTCTGGCGTCGCAGGGCCGTAATGACCGTGCTGGCCCAAAAGCGTGAGCCATCTTTGCGCACCCGCCAGCCCTCGTCCTCTACCCGGCTGGCAGCTTTGGCCTGGCGCAGCAGGCGCTCCGGCTTTTTGTTGTGCTGGTCTTCGGGGGTGAAAAAGTGCGAATAGTGCCGGCCGATGATCTCGTCTGGGCGATAACCCTCCAGGCGTTCGGCTCCTGGATTCCAGGTGACCACCCGGCCCCTGGTATCCAGCAGATAAATGGCGTAATCCTGTACCCCTTCCACCAGCAGCCGGTAGCTCTGCTCGTCGGTAGAGGTAATGGTTTTTTCGGTAGATTTTTTGGGAGTAGACATCGCATGCCCCTGGGCAGGCGATCCTACTTAAAATTGCCGGCCCAAGAGTATTTTATCACAAAGTACACCCGGCTCACAATACACCCCAAAATTTGGACAGGGCATGTTCAAAGTTATTTGACAAACCTTCCCGGAAGCTCCAAATAAGCTTTATCTCAAAATTGGTGGGGTTTTGGACCAATTCTTGGCTTCAAACAGCCCGTAGCTTCCGGGAAGGTGAAACTTTGAATTGGAATCCGGATTTGAGGCGGCCTTGCTGCGCCAGCTTTAACGTAGATGCAGCAAATCCTCGGCTTCCAGGGCATAAAAACGCACCACCCCGCCGGCCCCGGCGGTGATGAGGGCCTGGCCGGTGGCATCAAAGGCCAGGCTAACCGTTTGGCCCTCAGTAGAGGGGGCCAACTGCAACAGGGGTTGGCTGCCGTTTTGGCCCGGCCCCAGCGCCCACACCACCACCGAGCCATCCCCGGCCAGGGCCGCCAGCCGGTCCGTGCCCGCAAAAACCACATGCTTCACCGGGCCAGGCCGCCCACCGGGCCAGGCCAGCCGCAGCCGTTCCCGCCCTGAGGCCGCCTCCCATACCCGCACGCCGCCATCCTCCCCGGCGGTTGCCAGCAGCTCCCCGCTGGCGTTAAAAGCCAAGTCGTTCAGCCAGCCGGTATGGCCGCTCAAAGTTAACAGTTCCCGGCCGGCATCGGCCAGGTCCCACAGCCGGGCCGTGCCGTCGTGGCTGGCCGTCGCCAGCAGACCCTTGGGATTTAAGGCCAGGGCGACCACATCCCCGCTGTGGCCGCGCAGGGTAAGCTGCGGCCGGCCGGCAATGGCCCCGCTGGCAGAAATTACCCACACTTTGGCCGTGTCGTCCTGACCGGCCGTAATCAGGCGGCTGCCTGCGGAGTCGCTTACCAGGAGCAGACTGTTGACCGGGCCGGTGTGGGCGGCCAGGGTGGCCAACAACCGGCCCGATTCGACCTCCCACAGCCGCACCGTGCCGGCGTCATCGCCCGCCGCCAGGTATGCCCCGGCGGCGCTGGCGCTGGTCAGCACAACCCGCCCGGCCACCCCAAAAACCCTGTTTCCAAAAGCAGTCGCCGACCAGCTCCCCTGGCCGGACGCAATTTGCCACAGGCGCACCTGTCCATCCGCCCCAATGGCCGCCAGGCGCTCGCCGGCGGGAGTAGCCAGGGCCAGACCCTTGAGCGGAGCCGGGTTATACAGGTTTAGCAGCTCGTCGGCGGCGATGTTCCAGCGCAAAGCCGCCCCGGCCATGTCTGCCGCAGAGGCCGCCTGGCTGCCCGTAACCAGGTTGCCATCGGGCAAAAAAGCCAGGCCAAATCCGGCTTTGACTCCGGGAGGGGAAGGCAGCCGCCACAGCGCCTGCCCCGACACCAGGCTCCAAACTGTCACTGTGCCATCGGCCGCCGTTGCGGCCAGGCGGAGTTGATCCCGGCTCAGAGCCAGGGCTTGCACCGCCGCCCCGGCGCCGGGCAGCGCCCGCACCGACTGCCGCACCGCCCACAAGCGCACCGAGCCGTCATCGCCGCCGATAGCCAGGAGCGGGCCGGTGCTGCCCTGAAAAAAGGCCAGCGCTCGCACCGGCACACCCGTGCCGGGCAGCGAAGCCACCGGCTCACCCGAAGCGATATCCCACAGGCTGACCAGGCCGTTCCGGCCGGCTGCGGCCACCAAAGCGCCGTCCGGGTGAAAGGCCAGGGCGTAAATCGGCGTTTTGTTTTCTTCTCCTTCGGCGGCGGGAGGGGATAGCACAGTTATCTCTTCACCGCTGCCGGTATCCCACACCCGCAGGTCGCCATCTTCCCCGGCGCTGGCCAACCGGTCGCTGGCCGGGTTAAAGGCCAGGGCGTAAACCGGGGCGGTATGACCGGTCAGGCGGAGTTGAGCCTCACCCCCACCCTGCGCCGAGAGTGGGGTGGTTGTTTTCCAAATGGTTACGGCGCCGTCTGCGCCGGCCGCCGCCAGGCTTTTGCCATCGGGGCTAAAAGCGACGGCGTAAAGCGCGCCGGCTGCCGTGGTTGGGCTGAGGGTGCTGACCAGCCGGCTCTGGGCCGGGTTGATCTGCCAGATTTTGACCACGCCGTCGCTGCCCGAAGTAGCCAGTTGGCTGCCGGCCGGGTTAACGGCCACTCCGTAGATTGGCCCCTGCTGCCGGGCCAGGGGCGGCAGAGCCGTCGCCTGGCTGCCGTCAAGCTGCCATAAACGAATCTGCCCGTCGGCGCAGGCGGCGGCCAGAAGTTCAGTCACATTCCCGCCGGCCGCCACCGCCAGCCCGTTGACCGCGCCGGCCCCAGATAGGCTTAAGCGCTGCCGGCCGGTAGCCGCATCCCAGATGATGACCCGGCCATCCGCGCCGGCCGAGGCCAGCCAGGCCCCGGTAGAGTTAAAGGCCACCCCGGTGGCCCAGCCGCTGCGGCTGTGGGGAAGGGTATACAGTTCCCGGCCCGAGTCGCTCTGCCAAATCTTGATAGTTCCATCCAGGCTGGCTGAGGCCAGCCGGTCGCCCTGGGGGTTAAAGGCGACGCCGTAAACCGGCCCGGTGTGGCCGGTCAGCGTCTGCACCTGCCGGCCCGAGGCCGTCGTCGCCAGCGGTAGCCAGCCGGTCGCCCTGGGGGTTGAAAGCCAGGCGGTTGAGGGCCGCTCCAGAGGCCGGGGCCAGGGTATGCACCGGCCGGCCGGTGACCGCGTCCCACAGAATGGCCGTACCATCCTGGCTGCCGGAGGCTACCAGGCTGCTGCCATTTTGCCCGGTGACCGGGCTAAAAGCCACGCCGACCACCCAATCCTTATGGCCGGCCAGGGTCAATAACTCCTGGCCGGTTTTGGCATCCCAGATTTTGACCGTATGGTCAAAGCCGGCGGTAGCCAGGCGGCGGCCGTCGGGGCTAAAGGCGACGCTGTAAATTGGCTGACCGGCAGAGGCGTGGGTCAGGGTTAGTAGTTGGCCGCCGGAAGCGGCGTTCCAAATGCTCACCGTGCCGTCATCCCCTACCGTCGCCAGGCGACAGGCGGCGGGCGTGCGGCCGCACTCCGGGCTAAAAGCCAGGCCGTTAACCGGGCCGGTATGGCCGGCCGTAATCTGGCCGCCCAGCCGGTTGGCCCACATCGCCTGGCGCAGGGCGGCGGTGAGTTCCGGGTCAACCGGCAGGCCGGCGGCCAGGCTGGCCGAGACGGCCTGGCTGGCCTGGAGCAGGCTCTGGGCCGGGTTGGTGGACAGGTTAGCCAGCGCGGCGGCGGCCAGGCGATAGCTTCTGGCCTGGCTGGCCTGGGCTTCGGCTTCCTGGGCTGCTGCGGCAAGGGCGTCGGTTTGGCGAGCCTGGGCCGTGGCGGCCATAGCGGCGGCCGTGGCCTGGACGGCCTGGGTGGTGGCCTGGGCCGTTGCTGCCTCTGCCTGGGCCGCGTCTATCTGGGCCTGGGCCTCTGCCTGGGCCGCGTCTATCTGGGCCTGGGCGGTGGCCGCCGCCGCTTTGAGACCGGCCTCGGCGCCGGTGCGAGACTGCTCGGCTTCGGCCAGCTTGACCGTGGCGGTGGCCAGGGCCAGGTCGGCCTGCAGTGCGGCCTGGCGGGCTTGACTCCAGGCATAGGCCAGGGCTATCAAGGCTCCTGCCAGCAGCAGGGCCAGCGCCAGCATCGGCCACCGCGGCCGGCTGGTTGGCGAGGGTGAAGGGGTTGGATGGGTCATTTTTTTGTGCCTCAATCTGGGGGTCAATACAATTTTTGCAGTATAGCATGACCAAATGAGGAAGCGAAAACCGGACGTGTCCCAATTTTTAGGCGGGTAGATCAGAAACCCTCGCTTTCTCATCCCGCAACTGGTTGACTGGCAGATTTAATATTTCACCGCTGAGGACGCGGAAAACACAGAGATTGTTACCCGCACCTGCGGCGGGATCAAGCTATTTTCCAGGGAGACAAACCTGGGGCGGGTTTCTTAACCCCTTTGCCTGGAGGCCGATTTTATGTTATACTCTGCTAGAAAACGATTGCGCAATGGTTTGCGGGAGGTGGGTTATTATCACCATGCGGGATGTGGCGGAACGCGCCGGCGTATCTGTCACCAGCGTTTCTCACGTCATCAACCAAACCCGGGTAGTGAGCGATGACATTCGGGGGCGGGTGTTGGCGGCTATGCTTGAGTTGGGCTACCAGCCCAATGCCCTGGCGCGCAGCCTGCGCCGCAAAGAAACCTATACCCTCGGCGTGATTATGACCAACAGCGCCGATCCCTTTTTTGCCGAGATTACGCGGGGGGTGGAAGATACCTGTTTTGAACGGGGCTACAATATTATCTTGTGCAACTCTGACAGCGACCTGGACAAAGAGCTTTTTTATACCAATACCCTGACCAAAAAGCGGGTGGACGGTATTCTTTTTTTGGCGGCGGGTGGTAAAAGCACGGAGCATATTCGCGCCGTACAAGAGCGTGGCACACCGCTGGTGGTGATTGATCGCATTATCCCCAACCTGGCGGTGGATTCGGTATTAATTGACAATGCCCGCGGAGGTTGGCTGGCTACGCAGCATTTGGTTGAACTGGGCCACCGGCGCATCGGCTGCATTGCCGGCCCTTCTGACCTGACCCTGAGCGCCGAGCGCGTGACCGGCTACCGCAGCGCTTTACAGCAGGCCGGTTTAGCGGTGGACGAAACCTTGATTGTCAGAGGCAACTTTCAATATGAGAGCGGCTACCAGGTCACCCAACAATTTCTGGCCCGGCCCGACCCGCCTACGGCTATTTTTGCTTGCAATGATTTGATGGCTATCGGGGCCATCAACGCTGCCGTTAAACAGGGTTGGCCGGCGCCGGCCCGGTTATCGGTGGTGGGTTTTGACGATATTCGCCTGGCTTCTTATACCAACCCCCTGCTGACAACGGTGGCCCAACCCAAGTATGAGATGGGTTCGATGGCCACCACTATGCTGCTAGAGCGGATTCAGCGGCCGGAGATGCCGCCCGTCCAAAAATTGCTAGACACTCACCTGGTGGTGCGCGAGTCAACCGCTCCACCCCAAACCGGGTGAAAGGAGCTGTGAATTATGAAAAAAATTGGGATTATCAACCAACCCATTTCCGCCGTGATCGCCGGCCTGGGCCATACCGATACAGTGGTGGTAGCCGACGCCGGCCTGCCCATTCCGGCTGGGCCGGAGCGGATTGACCTGGCCCTCAGCGCCGGCCTGCCGCCCTTTCTTGACACCTTGCGCGTGGTGTTGAGCGAAATGCAGGTGGAGCGGGCCATTGTGGCCAGCGAAATGCTCAAAGCCAGCCCGGCGGTTTACCAGGCCATCCAGGCCATGTTGGGCAGCACCCCCCTTGAAACCGTTCCTCATCAGGCCTTTAAGGAGCAAACCTGCAGCGCCCGGGCTGTCATCCGCACCGGCGAGTTTACCCCTTACGCCAACATCATTCTGGTGGCCGGCGTGGTGTTTTGAGGCCAGCAAGTAGCTGCGCATCCCGCGGCGGAATGGGTGACATGAGGATGTCACCCTACATAACTCTGGTGTTTTGAGGCCAGCAGGCGGCCCAGGCTGGGCACACGGGCGGCCACTTCAGCCTGAATTTCTTGCAGGCGAGCCTCGCTGTTGCCTTCAAAGCGCACTGTCAGCAGCGGCTCGGTGACGGAAGCGCGGGCCAAGACCCAGCCGCCGTCAAAGGCCACCCGCACCCCGTCTATGGCGCTGATTTCGTGACCGGCAAAGGCGGCCGGCAACTCGGCCAGAATCGTCGCCCGCTCTTCCGGCGAGCAGGGCAGCCGCAAATCAGGGGTGATGGGGTAGTAGGGCACATCGGCCAGCAAAGCCGACAGCGGCCGGCCAGCCTGCGATAAGATTTGCAGAAACAGCAGGGTGGCAAACAGGGCATCGTCGCGGCCCAACTCGCCAAAAAAGAGGTGGCCGCTGATCTCGCCGCCCAGCCCAGCCTGCTCGCGCAGCAGGGTAGTTTTGATAAAGGTGTGCCCGGAGCGTTCCATCAAGGGCTGGCCGCCCCATCGTTTGACCTCATCGGCCACGATGCTGGAACATTTGATGTCATAAACTACCTTGCGCTCGTTGGGGGTTGTGGCAGCGGGCAGGCGCTGCCGGATAAAGAGCACAAAAGCCTGGTCGCCGGGCAAAACATGGCCCTGCTCATCTACAAATACCGCCCGGTCGCTGTCGCCATCATAAGCCACGCCCAGGTCGGCTCCTGCAGCCACCACCTGTTCAACCAGCCCCTTCAGATGGGCGGCCACGGCCGGATTCGGATCGCGGTTGGGAAAGCGGCCGTCAATCTCGCAGAATCGCTCAATGACCTGGTAGCCTTTGCTGCGCAGCACCGCCGGGGCTATCCGCGAGAAGCAGCCGTTGCCGGCGTCTACCACTACTTTGAGCGGCCGGCCTGGCTCAAAATAGCGGGCGATGTCGGCCTGATACGCCTCCAGCACATCGGCCCGATCCCAATACCCCCGCCCCTGCCGGAACTGGCCGGCCTCCATCTGCTGCCGCAGGGCCTGCAACTGCTCTTCCGTAATCGGCCACTCACCGAGCATGAGCTTAAACCCGTTGTAGCCCGGCGGATTGTGCGAGGCAGTGACCATGACCAGGCCATCGGTTTTGAGCCAGGATTGGGCAAAATAGAGGGCCGAGGTAGGCGTTAAGCCCGCGTCTAACACGTAACAACCTGCCGCCAGCAGCCCCTCAATCAAGGCTCCTTTCAAGAGGGGCGTGCTGGGCCGGGCGTCGCCGCCGACGATGACCCGCCCCCCGGCCAGGGCCGTACCCACCGTTTGCCCAAACTCGCGGGCAAAGGTAGGGGTCAACTCCGGGCCATACAAACCTCGGATATCACAACTTTTGAAAACGCTCATCTCATTTCTTTAACCTGGACAAGTGAGCTTCTTCGGCCTGCGACCTCAGAATGACATTTTAGAGGTATCCGCGTGCGGCGCACATCGCTTTGAATTGTTGATAACGTTCCTCATACGCTCCCGCCAGGGCCGGGCGCGGCTCGACTCGCTCTACCAGCCGCACCATGGCCCGCGCCGCCGGGATGAGGCCGTCGTACCAGGTCCCCGCCGCCGCCAGAATTGCCGCGCCCATCGCTCCGCCGCTTACTTCGGGGCGGGCCAGCGTCCGGCCCAAAATGTCGGCCCGCAGTTGGCTCCAGGCCCGGCTGCGGGTGGCCCCCCCGGCGCTGTAGATTGTCGGGCCAATTTCCGCGCCCAGATCGGCCAGCACCTCGTAGGCCAGCCGTTCCACATAGCCCACCCCTTCCAGGTGAGCGGTGTAATCGGAGGCGAGCAGGCGGCCGGCCGGGGAGGGGTAGGGGCCGCTGACGCTGCTGGACAGGTTCAGCACAAAGCCCTCGGCGGCGGGCCGGGCAAAAGGAAAACGCTCGCCCAGGCGGGCCAGGGGATAGATAATTGTGTCTGTGGGGGCAAGATCGAGGGCGTGAGCGTTAAATTCTGCCCATTTTTCCTGTGGAAAGCGCAGGGCGATGGCTTCGCCGCCGGTGTTGCTGGCCCCGCCCGGCAGCCAGTAGCCGGCCGGGTGGCGGTGGCTGTAGATGCGGCCCTGCGGGTCGAGCAAAAGCTGCTCGGTCACGCCCTTGACGACCAGGGTGGTGCCCAGGGTGCTGTTCCAATCGCCGGGGGCTACGGCCCCGGTAGAAATCTGGGAGGTGCAGCCATCGGTCATGCCGGCCAGCACCGGCACACCCGGCGGCAGGTGGGTGGCCTCGGCGCAGCCAGGGGAGATATGGCCGATGACCGCGCCGGGTCGAACTACCGCCGGCAGGCGGTTTAGCGGGATGCCCAGTTGGGTTTCGATAAAGGCCGGCCAGCCCTGCTGCAACAAATCGTAGCCGCTCTTCAGCGCGTCCGAAGCGTTGGTCAGGCCGTATTGGCCGCTCAGGCGGCCCACCACAAAATCGGCGGCATGGATAAAGCGATGGCTGGCCTCGAACAGGGCCGCTTCGTGGCGGCGCAGCCACAAAATCTTTGCCAGGGCAAAGGAGGCGTTGAAGCGGTAGCCCAGGGCCGCGGCCAGCTCGCTGCCGGCGGCCTGCACCTCTTCAGCTTCGGCCTGGGCGCGGCCGTCGTTGTACATCAGCGCAGGGCGCAGGGGGCGACCGGCCGCGTCAACAGGCAGGATCGTGCCCGAGGTCGAAGTCACGGCCAGAGCGGCAATGGCCCCGGCGGGGTGGCCCTGGTCGCGCAAGAGGGCCATCACCCGGCGCAGGCAAATGGTCACTGCCGCCCACCACATCTCCGGCTCCTGCTCGGCCCAGCGTGGGGGCAGAGCAAGAGCCGCCCGCCAATCAAAGGGTTCGGCGGCCTGGGCCTGAACGACGCCCTGCGGGTCGCACGCCACCACCCGCGCTCCCTGGGTGCCTACGTCAATACCGAGAACAAAGGTCATAGCTGATAGCCGATGGCGGATGGCTGATGGCAGAGGGCAAATAACTAAGGGCCGAAGGCTGATGGCTGATAGGTAACGGCAGCCGATTAATCGAGGGTGTTGCGGAAGGCATTAGACTCTATCGGGAATAAGACGAAAGCCAGGTGACAGGCACTTCTGAACG
>CAZDMM010000168.1:356-11480 GCA_964505845.1 uncultured Caldilineaceae bacterium | reverse complement strand
TGTTTCAAGGTACCAATATTCACTTGGTAGAGGTACAGACCGGCAAGGAACGCCCCTTATTAAAAGATGGCAGCATTGGCAATATTGACCCGGTCTGGTCACCCGACGGCAAGCAAATTGCCTTTGCCTCGACTCGTAGTGGAGCCAGTGAGCTCTGGGTCATCAATGTAGATGGTACTAACCTACGCCAGTTGACCAACTTTGGTCAAACCGTTCAGGTAGCTGGCTGGCCCGTAACCAAGTAGCTTCTAGGGAGGAAAATACAATGAATATTCGCTCGCTGGCCAAGAGATCACTAATTGTTCTAATTCTTTTCTTGCTCTCTATCTTCCTGTCGTTTCCGGCGCAAATTGCGCTAGCGCAAGGACCCGGCCCATTCCTGATAACCCCCTACTTTGGAACCTATAACGGCGACCGTCGTGGCCCACCCAACGGTAAATCCGATTGTGCGCCTAATGGCCTGGATGGAAAATGCTATGACGGCCACGAAGGGGTTGACTTCAGCCTGTCTTATGAGCCTGTCATTGCAGCCGCAAGCGGTACGGTCACTTTAGTAGGTTGGACAAGTTTAAGTGACCGAAATTTTAGTTACGGCCTGCAAGTTCGGATCAATCACCCCAACGGCTATTTTACCCTCTACGGTCACTTAAGCGCCATTAAAGTTGTGTTAGGGCAAACAGTACAGGCCGGCCAAGTTATCGGCACGAGTGGAAAGACAGGAAGTATTTCAGGAGCAACAGGGCAGCACTTACATTTTGGCGTTCTTGATTCAGGAAACAATCCCATTGATCCATTCGGTTCTGCGGGTGTCTCGAATTCGTGTCTATGGGCCGACGGAGAGTGGGCCAATTATTGCGGTGGAGTGAGCCGGCAGGTTCCAGCCCCGCTCACTAGCGGCGAAATTATCATAGATGATAATACCAGCAACGCCAATGGCTTTAGCAAAGGTACCGGCAATCAAGTCTTTATCAACCCCTGTCTCGACCCGTGTTCGGATTGGTCAGGGAGCGGCACCGGGGGGTATAACAATGGTCATCGTTACTGGACTACAGTGACCGGCAACACGACTGCGGCGAATTGGGCCGCCTGGGTGGCTAACATTGGGTCCAATAACCAGGGATCTTATGAAGTTCAAGTCTACATTCCGGGTAGCAACAATACTACCTGGCAGGCCAATTATCAGGTTCGACATAATGGAGGACAAGCCTCTGTCTTGGTAGACCAAGCTGGATCAGGAGGGCAGTGGATTAGTCTGGGTATCTACCAGTTTACTCTTTTCGATGGTTACACATTTGCCACTGATGCTACGGCATTTCAAGGGGGCTCTAGCAACCCCTGTGGAACAGGGAACGGTTGTCAAGTTGCAGTAGATGCGGTACGTTTCCGCCGATTAGCCACCTACCTGCCGGATATTCGTTCAAGTACCAGCGATGGTTGGGACAGCGCCTTTTACATTCGCAACGACGGGGCTGGACCTACCGATGTGGTAATCAACGCTCTCGACCAGAATGGAAACTCAGTCGAACGTTTTACCTATACTAATCTTCAAGTGCATGCTCGCTTGTATTACAACCCAACCGTTACCAATTGGAGCGGCGCGGTAGCCGTTGACTCTGCGCAGCCAGTATCGGTAGCCGTAACCCAGCAGAACCTTAGCCCCTTTAGATCGGCGGCTTACACTGGAGTCGACAAACTGGCTACAGAAGCCCATATTCCCCTCCTCCATAAGAACAACGGCGCTTGGACCAGCGACATTTTTATCCAGAATACCCGAAATGCAGCGGCCAATGTCACCGTTGAATTTAAGGTGGCCGCCATCTTTGGGCAAGGTACAGATTGTACCCAAAATTACACCATTGCCGCTTATGGCATGCGCAAAATTGACCTGGGCAGCCTCAGTTGTGTTGGCTCATCTTTTCTCGGGGGAGCACGCATCACCTCCACCCAGCCGGTGGTCGTCGCTACGACCGAGCGTACCGGCAGCCTCCTGATGGAAACCAGTAATGCCGTCGGCCCGGCAACCGGGACTGGCTATCTGCCGCTCGTCCAAAATGAGGGCGGCAGCGGCTGGACCTCCGGCCTGAGCCTGCAAAATGTCTCCAACAACACCCAAACCTTGAACGCCAGCTACTACGTTCGCAGCGGAGCAGCCTGTGGCAGCGCCAACTACCCCAATGTGGGCGCGTATCGTCCCTACATTGTCAACCCCTTTCCGCCCTCCTGTCCTGATATTATAGAAGGAGCTACTCTCACCGGCCCGGATCGGGTTACGGCCATGCTAAATCAACTCCGGCCCACCAATAGTTATGCCTCCACCTACACGGCTATCGCTACACCGGGCAAAACCATTTATCTGCCCTTCTGGTTGAAACAATCGGGGTGGGTCCCTGGCCTGGCCGTGTATAATCCCAATAACCAGTCAGCGAGCGTTACCGTGCGTTACTACAATGCGGATGGTTCCCTCAATAGCTCACCTCCAAGCCAAGCAACAATAGCCGCGCACGGAGTTGCTATTTTCTACAACACTCCCTCGGCTGCCAGTTTTTCCGGCTCTGCAGTGGTCACTTCCAATCAACCCGTAGCTGCTGTGCTCAATCACTCTTCAAGTAGCTCCGGCGGTGACGGGTTGATGACTTATGAGGGCTTGCATTACTAAACACCACCTTGCCTGATCGGGTAAAAGGGTTGGTTGTCTGAAGTTGAGGCTTTAGCCGTGGTTGCTCCTGTTCCGGCTAAAGCCTCAATTTCTTTTCCACGCTAGGATTATGTTCCCACCCGGCCCATTTTTTGATTGACAACTCCATAACCTGTGGTACACTGAAAATACCTGATCTTGGCCTTTCCCTCCTGACCAGCGCTGCCATACTGACCACAGGAACCAGGCAATGACGCATACTTCAGAATCTAATCTGACCTCCTGGGCTGCCCTTTTTCCGCGCCTGGCCCGTTATTTGCCTGCCGCCGGATTCCAGCGCCTGCGCGCTTTGCCGGAAAATCTGGCCCAACTTACTCCAGAACAGCAACCCCTCATCGTCAACGAGTTGTTAACGGCCCGGCGCTCCCTGGAGCCGCTGCAGCGAGTTTTGCAAAATTATGTGCCCCGCTACCTGCTGGAATTGAACCTCACCCCCGGCCAACCGCACGGAGAACTGCTGGAAGGAACCTTTATTTTTGCCGATGTGACCGGCTTTACCGCCCTGACCGAACTCCTCAGCCGCCAGGCGGAAGGGCGCGGCTACGAAGCCATGAACCAGATTATGAATCGCCTCTTTGCCACCGTGCTGGAGCCGATGATAACCTCCGGCGGTGATCTGCTCTTTTTTATCGGCGATGCGGTTTTGCTGCACTTTCCCAAGCAGCCAAACCAGCACGATGTTTTACAAGCCATTCGGGCCGCGCTGCGCATGGAGCGGGCCATCCAACCCTTTGCCGATTTTGAAACCCAGTTTGGCCGCTGTAGTTTAACCATGAGCGCCGGGATTGAACGGGGCCTGGTTTATGCCGGGGTAGTGGGCGACCCGCAGCGCATGGAGCTTTTGGTCAGCGGGCCGGGCATCTATGCGGCCACGGCGGCGGAACAAATTGCGGAACCGGGCCAGGTAGCCCTGGGTGAGCAGGCCCGGACGATTGCAGCCCCTCATTTTACCCTGAATGACTCCATTGTGATTGACGACCTGGGCGCCAGCCTGGGCGATTATGAAATCTCGCCACCCACCAGCCGCCGCGCCGGAAAAAGCACCATCATGGCGGCCACCATCCCCGATGTATTAGAAGCGATGGAACATACCCTGCGGCGGGTGGAGCATTTGGCCCCGTTCTTGCCGGAGGATATGCTGGCCCGGCTGGTCAACACCGAGCGCCAGCGCCAATTGCAGCCAGAACTCCGCCCCGTAGCAGTACACTTTATCAACATTGTGGGCCTGGAAGAGCTGGCCCTGGCACAAGGGCCTGACCTGGCCACCCAGGTCTTTCAGCGTTTTTTTGTGCGCGCCCAAGAAATTGTTACCCAACACGAAGGCGTCATCAGTCAGGTGGACGCCTGGAGCAAAGGTTTTATTTTGCTCAACACCTTTGGCACACCCCGCGCCCACGAGGGCACCCGCCGCTATGCCGTTTCGGCCGCCCTGCACCTGGCCCGCGCCCTGGATTGGGTAAACCGGGAGTTTAACCTGACCCCGCCCTTGCAGCACCGCAGCGGCATTACCCAGGGCCTTGTTTTTACCGGCGAGATTGGGGCCAGCTACCGCCGCGAGTCGGTGATTGCCGGGCCGGCCGTCAACCGCGCCGCCCGCCTGATGAGCAAGGCCCAACCCGGCCAAATTATCCTCGACTCCGACATCTGGGCCAACGCCAGTTCTGCTTTTGTGGGCGACCCGCTGCCGCCGGTCACATTAAAAGGAATTGAGGGGCCGGTAGTCATCGTTAACGTGCGCGAGGTGCGGCGCGGCACGCGCCTGCTGCCGCCGGAACGCCCCATCCTGAATCGAGAAGCGGAACTGGCCGCCCTGCAACAAGGGCTGGCTGCCCTGCTGCCAGAGGTCGCCTCTGCCAGAACCCCAGGGGCAGGCAGCGCCTGGTTGATTACCGGCGAAACCGGCCTGGGCAAAACCACCCTGGTAGCGGCGCTGGCCGAACTGGCCCGCCAGCAGGGTTTAACCGTAATGTTTGGTCGCTGCCAGCCGCACAGCCGCCATATCCCGCTCTTTCCCTGGATTGATATGCTGACCGGCTGGCTTGATTTGAATGAGCAAAGCTCCCCGGCGCTGCAACGAGTCCGCCTGACCGAAGAGCTGGCCTCGCTTGGCATGGCCGCTATGGACCGGGTTTTGGCTAATCTGTTAGCCTTGCCGGCGCTGGATCATCTGCCCAATACCATGAGTTCCGGCCCGGCGGCGCCGGCCCCGGAGAATCGGGTTTCGATGTTAAACGCCCTGCAAGCCAAATTGCAGCAGCCGGTGGGCGCGGCAACCCGGCCAAATTTGAACGCCCTCCTGGCAGACCGCCTGGCCGCACCCGCCTCTTCCAGAAAAACCTTGTGGCGACACCTGGCCGAGCGGGTGAGCGGGGCAGGGGCCATCATCGAACTTTTAAAGAACCTGACCGCCCGCCAGCCGGTAGTGGTAATCCTGGAAGATATTCACTGGTTTGATCAAGACTCCACCGCCTTGCTGGCCGAACTGCTGCCCCAACTACTGCACCTGCCCCTGATGCTGGTGATGACCGGCCGCGAGACCTCGCTCAATCACCCACATCTAACCACCCTGCCGCTGCCCAAGCTGCCCGAAGCGATTCTGGCCCAAATTGCCCAACGCACCCTGGGCGCTGAGTCTCTGGACAGCTCGCTGGCCGGGTGGCTTACCCAGCGCGCCAACGGCAACCCTATGGTGGTGGAGGAACTGGCCCAAGCCTTGCAGCACAGCGAGGCCGTTTGGCTGGATAGAAACACCGGCGCCGTGCACTGGACTGGCCAGACGCCGCCGCTGCCGCTCTCGCTGCATACCCTGCTGCTGGCTCGCCTGGATGAATTGAGCGTGACGCCCCAGGATATTCTCAAGCGGGCGGCCGTTTTGGGGTTATCCTTTGAACTGGACAGCCTGGTGAGGTTGTGCCAGCCCCAACTGAGCGCCGAGGAGGTGGAAACAGCCCTGGAGGAGGCCGTTCAGGCCGATTTTATCGGCGTGGTTGGCCTCAGAACCTATCAATTCAACCACCCGCTGCTGCCGGAGACCATTTACGCCAGCCTCACTTTTTCTCAGCGCCAGCGCTGGCATACCCAGTTTGCCGATTGGTTGGTGGAGCGGCACGAGTCGGAGCAAGAGCAGTTGTTAGAATTGATTGCCTACCACCATCTACGCGGCGTAGCCATTGACAAGGCGGCCAGTTTTGGCTGCCGGGCTGGAGATAGAGCGCGAGAACGGGGCGCTTACGCCGGCGCTTACGATTTTTACACCCAGGTCTTGGCCCTGCCGAATCTGCCGTCGGAGATACAGCGGCAGGCGGCTGAGAGTCAGGCCGATGTTTTGGTTTTACAAGGCCGGTATGAAGCGGCTCAAGAAGCGTACCGGCTGGCGGTCAGGCTGGGGAGCCTGGAAGCGAGCGGTAAACAGGCTATCCTGGCGGGTCAAATTGAGCTGTTGAGCCAAACCGAGTTTAGCGCTGCTCTGCGGCCGTGGGCAGAAGGCAGTTGGGCCTGGTTGTTGGCCCAGGCCGGACAAATTGAGGCGGCCTTGCAACGATTGGAGCCAACCTTAGCCGCCGCCGGCGGGTCGGTGCAAATAATTCTGGAAGCGTTATTCCATACCCTGACCACCGAAAGGAGGGTTGGTCCCTATGATGAATGGTTAAAACAATTTGCGCAAGCTACCCTGGTTGATGCTTCGGAGCATGTTCAGGTGAGTCACCCGGAAACAAGCTCAATATTTTAACATTTATTTGCACAAACGGACATGTTAGGGTAGTCTAATGATAACTTATTTTTCAATCTCAAAGCCGATTTTTCTCAGCGTCCATCCGCATAATCCCATTAGGAGGTGCCATGGTCTGTCATAAGTGTACCCAACCGGCCATGGGCGTTTGCAAATTTTGTGGCCGAGCCGTGTGCGCCAATCATTATAGCCAGATGCCCATTATCTTGTCTGTTTATGTAGGCCGAGCACAAACACCCAAGACAATCGTAGTGGCCGGGGCGCTGTGGTGTGGGGTATGCCAGCCTCAGCCAGAACCTATTCCCATGCCGGAGATCTACTAATGAGCGGATTATTCGATCGTTTGCAGGATGAAATTAATGCGCGAGGCGAGCCGGAGGGGCTGTCACCGATTGATCTTTTGGATTTGCCGGTTGAGCTGGCAGCCATTGTTAAAAAGATTGTGCGCAAAAATGGCATGCCTCTGGCCGAGATTGCCGAAGAGCTGCAGCAGGCCCCGGAGGCCGCTGCCGCCACGCTGGAAGAGTTGGTTCAGAAAAAATTTATGCGGCGCATCGAAGTTCAGGGCGAAGTGTGGTACAAAGCCCAATTTGCCCGTAAGCCAGACAAAAAACTCTCTTTAGGCGTTTGGTCGGTATTGGATAATTTGTTGGATCAAGAAAATCAATAGTCAGCAAATGACTACAGCATATCTTTGAAGAAGGATACGGCTATGGCAAAAATTATTTCTGTTCACTCATTTCGAGGCGGTACGGGTAAATCTAACACCACAGCTAACCTGACCGCGCTGCTGGCGGCACAAGGCTTACGAGTGGGGGTCATTGATACCGACATTCAATCGCCGGGCATCCACGTTTTATTTGGCATGGACGAGGATGATATGGGCCACTCGCTCAATGATTACCTGTGGGGCAAGTGCGCCATTGAAGAAACGGCTCACGATGTTACGGACCGGCTGGGTTCAACCACCAAGGGCAAAATTTATCTCATCCCTTCCAGCATCAAGGCCGGAGAGATTGCCCGGGTTTTGCGAGAGGGCTACGATGTGGGGCTGCTCAACGATGGCTTTCATGACCTCATCGAAAAACTGAATCTGGATGTTTTGATGATTGATACCCACCCCGGGTTAAATGAAGAGACGCTGCTGTCCATTGCTATCTCCGACGCGCTCATCATTATCCTCCGGCCCGACCAGCAGGATTATCAAGGCACCGCCGTAACGGTCGAGGTGGCCCGCAAGCTGAATGTGCCGCGTTTACTGTTGCTGGTCAACAAAGTGCCAGAGGTTTTTAACTTTGCCGATGTGCGGGCGCGGGTGGAGCAAACCTACAATTCTGAGGTGGCAGCCGTGCTGCCTCACTCGGATGAGATGATGGCTCTGGCCAGCGCCGGTATCTTTGTATTGCAGTATCCTGACCATGCTGTGGCTTCGTCGCTTAAGCAAGTTGCTGCCAGATTGATGGCATAACCGAACGGTACTTTACCAGCCAAATTTCTTTGGATGATACCCGCAAAGGTGCCGGATTTTTGTTCACCACAATAGATGAAAAGGGAGTGTAACACCGGCAAGGCTGGCGTCCCCTTTTCAAAATAAGGGCGTAAAAGAACATACAAAGACCCCAGGGGTTTAAGCCGAACTCGGCGGGCTTTGGTAGGAAATTTAGCCCTGCATGACCCGGCCAACCGGGTTAAAGTGTTTACCCCAAAACTGGCCATGGCTCGCTTACTCAGCAAATTACTTAATATTCGTCCAACCGAATGGCCGCGCCTGCTAATTCTGTACGCCATGCTGTTCATCTATGTCAGCGGCTGGGTTTGGGCCTCTACCATCCTGGAAGCGGCATTTTTGGCCCAGCCACAGTTGGGTGTTGCGGCCTTGCCATGGTTCTTCATCATCAAATCCCTGGTGGCCATCCCGGCCATTGCCTTTTACGCCGCTTTTGCCGACCGGGTCTCAAACACCAAATTGTTGTTGGCGATTCTGCTTATCAGCATCTTGGGTATTGCGGTAGGGCTGGTTTTGTTGAGCTGGGGGTTGCCAGCCCTGGCTTATCCACTGCTCTTTTTGATTGTTTTTGTGCCTTTGGATGATATTTATTACACCCATTGGTACACCTACATCAACGATTTTTACGATACCCAGTCGGCCAAGCGGATTGTGCCGGCCCTGGTTACGGCCGTTAGCGTGGCCGGCGTGGCAGCCGGTCTCAGCATGTCCACTTTAAATGACTTGCTGACGCCCAATTCCGCCCCCAAAATTTCGCTCATCTGGCTTGGCTCATTGCTCCTGGTGGCTCTGCTGGCCTGGCTGATGCCCTATTTGTTAAAAGAGCAAAAATTTACCGGCGAGTTACCCAAACTGCCGGCGAGCCAACCCCTGCCCGCGCCGGTGGAACACGCCCACCGCTCCCACCTTGACAATATCCGCGAGGGTTATCGCTATGTGGTCGAGTCGCCTTTTTTACGCTCCTTAGCCTCTTCGGCCCTCCTGTTGATGCTTTTGCTCACCCTGGTACAGTACCAAACCAGCGAGATTTTGCTAGGCACCTTCAAAACCACCGAACACCTCTCGGACTTTACGGGCCGGTTGAGTGGGTTGGCCTATTTAGTCTTACTGCCCATCCAACTATTTGTGCTCAGCCGCATCATTGGCCGGGTTGGTTTGGGTAACGCCAATTTAATTTACCCTTTGGGCAATTTTGCCATCTGCGCCAGCTTGATCATAGCGCCGGGTTGGCCCACCGCCGCCCTGGGCTATTTTAGCCGCACCAACTTCTACGGCATCATCGGCTATACCATTGAAAGCCTGCTGTACAATGCGGTGCCCCTGCGGGTTAAAGGGCGGGCGCGCGCTTTTATCGTGGGGCTAATTGTGCCGGTTGGCTCGCTCATCGGCGGTTTGGTACTGCTGTCGCCCCTGGTCACCAGCAATTGGTTTTTGCCCGCCGGAATTGGCATTTTGGCCACGGCCTTCCTGGTGAACGCCCTCATCATCCGCCAGCAGTACAGCCAGGCTTTAATCAAAATCCTGGAAGAAGAAGATTTCTCATTTCTCCTTTCTCAGGGCGCCTCCAAACTGACCGTGACCGACCCGGCCACCCTGAACCGTTTGCGCCAAAAGCTGGCCGAAAGCACCAGCCACGAATTTACCATTTTCATGGCCAAATTGATTAGCCAGATTGGCGGCAGCGCCGCTATCCCTATTTTAGGCCAGGCCGCCCACGCCGCCGGCGATGCCCGCAGTCGAGCCGCAATTTTAGATGTGCTGGTGGCCGCCCAAACCGGCGGCGAGGCAGTGCGCCAATTATATACCGATTTTTTGAGCGACCCCGACGGCCAGGTGCGCCAGTCGGCCATTGCCGGGCTGGAGCAATTAGCCACCGAGGATGACAAACAATTCCTGCTCATTGCGCAAAACCTGCTCACCGACCCGGAAGCTGAGGTGAGAGCCAAGGTGCTGCCGGTGCTGCTGCGCGCCGTTGACCCAGCCTCCCAAACGGCAGCCACCCAAACCCTCAATGAATTTTTGCATCACCCCGACGCCTCTCAGCGGGCCATAGGGATTAGGGTTTTGAGCCAAACCGGCGATTTACGCTTCATCCCCACCCTGTTGAATTTTCTGGATGACCCTGCCGACGAAGTCCGCCTGGAAGCCACCGTAGCCCTGGAAACCCTGCTGCCCGACAAACCCGGCGATCCGAGCGTGGATGCCCTGGTAGAAAAACTGGAGCGGTTAACGCATGACCCGGTTGAACGTATCCGCCAGGCCGCCTTAACGGTGCTGGGCCGCAGCGACCAGCACCAGGCCCACCAGGCCATCATGCACGCCCTCACCGACCCCAGCACCCAGGTGCGTACCACAGCCGTGGATACCCTGGTCAAAACCGGCAAAGCAGTCATCCCGACCGTCTACCAAGGTCTGAACTCACCCAATCCCCAACTGCGCAAAATGACCACCGTAATTCTCAGCCGCATCAACCGGCGCGAGTTTGGCCCCCTGGTTGACAGCCATATTACGGGCAACCTGCTTGAGATTTACCGCACCTACGGCTTTTTGAGCGCGATTCGGCCCTACCAGGAGTTTGTTGGCATCGTAGTGCTGCAAAATGCCCTGCAAGAGCAAAATCAACAGGCTTTGGACGAGATTTTTTACCTACTCATGGCCGTTCACGACCCCGAAGCGGTTAAGATTATTGCCGAATCCCTGCAAAGCGAAACTCCCCGCATGCGGGCCAACGCCCTGGAGGCCCTGGAGTCGCTGACCACGCCGCAGACCGCTCGCCTGATTGCCCCCCTCTTTGAACCTGAGCCGGCCCTGGATCAGTTGCGCCATCTCAGCAAAGAAACCTGGGATATGTCGCACCCCACCACGGTAGCCGCCCTCAAGCAGCTTTTTACCAAACCCAACGACCCTCTGATCCGGGCTATGACCACCTATGCCCTGGGTGAAATGGGCGCAACCCTGCAGCCCGCGCCGCTGGCCAAGGCCAACCCCGGCGACCGGCTGGCTGCCGAATCCGCGCCGGAAGCCGAAACGCCCCCACCCACCCGCCGTAAACCGCTTGACCTGCTGGGCGCGCTGGAAAAGCCTGAACTGAGCGAGTCACCCGGCCAACCGGAGGCTAAACCTCGCCGGCCCAAGCTGGGCAACCTGTTGGATACCCTCACCGGCGCTGACAATCATCAAGCCGCCCCGGTG
>CAZDMM010000168.1:0-346 GCA_964505845.1 uncultured Caldilineaceae bacterium | reverse complement strand
CCGGTGCGCCGGCCCGCTCCCACCGATCTATTGGGCAAGCTGTTTGACTCGCCTGAACTGCCCGCTCCTCCTTCGGCCAACCCGATTCCATTCACCCTGGCCGAGATTGACGCCATGCTGGAGGCGGCTTTTTCTGACCCTTACATTGACGTGCGCATGGCAGCCAGAGCGGCTAAACGGATTATTGCCGGGGTTTACTTTAAAAGTTTAGCACAAGAGGAGGGTATATTGCTTTCAACCGTTGAAAAAATCATCTTCCTGAAAGAAGTCCCCTTCTTTCAAAGCATGACGGTAGACCAGCTTAAGGTGCTGGCCAATGTGTGTGAAGAAGAGCTGTTTGAAGAAG
>CAZDMM010000167.1:0-11540 GCA_964505845.1 uncultured Caldilineaceae bacterium | reverse complement strand
GAGGTCAACAACGTCGTCAAGGCCCTGGCTGATGGACAGATTGTGTTGGACGATGCGGGCAATGTGGTGAAGGATGATTACCATCTGCCGGATTTGAAGGGTTTGAAGGTAGCGATGCTGACCTCCGGTCCGATCAACGATGAAGGTTGGAACCAGACGGCTTACGAGGGCTTGAAGGTCTTGGAAAAAGCCGGAGCGGAAATCGCCAATACGGAGAATGTGGCCCAGGCCGACCAGTTGGATTTAATCCGGTCGTATGCCGACCAGGGCTTCAACGTGATCATCGGGCACGGGTTTGAGTATGGGGATGCGTTGGCATCGGCGGCGGAGGAATACCCCGAGGTCAGCTTTATCCAGATTGGTGGGATAGCGGAGAACGGGAAGAACCTGGTGTCGTATGTATTCCAGGCGGGCCAGGGAGGTTATGCGGCGGGCATACTGGCGGGGTTGATGGTCGAGTCCGGCAAGATTGGCGGGGTAGGAGCGGTAGAGATACCGACGATAGCGGCGGACTTCAACGCCTTCAAGATAGCGGCGCAGACGGTGAACCCGAATGTCAAAGATGTGCCGGTGGCGTATACGGGCTCGTGGGTGGACATTCCGAAGGCGCAGGAAGCGGCGATCGCGCAGATAGACAGTGGGGTGGAACTCATTCTGGCGAATGGGGACAATGCCAATGTGGGGGCGATTGAAGCAGCCCAGAAGAATGGCAAAACCTACGTGATTGGCTGGACGCGGGATCAGAACCACCTGGCCCCGGATTTGGTATTGACCAGCAACGAGCAGCGGGTGGATCACATTCTGGTGGAAGCGATCAAGGAGATCAAAGCCGGGACGATTGAGTGGAAGAACCACGTGGTCGGGTTCAAGGAAGGGGCGCAAACCTTTGCCCCGTTCAACCAGGCGGTGCCGGCGGAGGTAGCGGCCGAGGTCAACAACGTCGTCAAGGCCCTGGCTGATGGACAGATTGTGTTGGACGATGAAGGGAACGTCGTGACAGACGAGTATCACAAATAGCTTGTTTGAGGCTGGGAATCAGAAACCCGGTTTTTTACGACTTAAAAGCAGTCCTTCTGAGCAAGAGAGAAATACTTTAAGGCTTAAAAACCGGGTTTCTTTTTTGTCCCAATTTAGGCAAAGGGGAAACTGATGGCTACCGCAACCAAAATCAGCGCCAGAGAAGAGGCTGTCCACCGAGCCGCCAGTTATGAGCGGATCTTAAATTTTTTGCTGCCAATCATTGCGGTCATCGCTTCTTTTTTGGTCGGCAGTCTTTTTTTGATGGCGCTCCAGGTTAATCCCATGGAAGCCTATACCGCTCTGGTCAAAGGCGCTTTTGGCACCCAACGTTTGCTTATTACCACCGTGCTCAAATCTATTCCGCTCATCTTTGCCGGTTTGGCCGTGGCGGTGGCTTACCGGGGAGGGGTGTTCAACATTGGCGCGGAAGGTCAACTGTATATTGGGGCGCTTTTGGCAGTTTGGGCCGGCGTCGCCTTTAATTTGCCTTATCCCTGGCATTTGATTATAGCCCTGCTGTTTGGGGTTTTGGGCGGCATGCTTTGGGGAGCAATTCCCGGCTATCTAAAAGCCAGCCGTGACATGAATGAAATTATTGTCACCATCTTGATGAATTATATTGCCATCTTTGTGGTCAGTTACTTTGTGCATGGCCCGCTCAAAGAAGAGGGTTGGAACACCCAAACCCCGGCGGTAGCCGAAACGGCCAAGCTGCCCATTATATGGGCCGGAACCCGCTTGCATGCCGGCTTCTTTTTGGCTTTGGTTTGTGTGGCGGCGGTTTATATTCTCCTTTTTCACACCACCCTGGGCTACCGCATCCGCATGGTCGGCTCAAATAAACACGCAGCCCGCTATGTGGGCATCAAAACCACCACTATTATGGTGCTGACGATGGCCCTAAGCGGCGGTTTGGCCGGTTTAGCCGGAACCAGCGAACTGCTGGGGGTGCAGTATCGCCTCATTGACAACTTTTCTCCCGGTTGGGGGTTTGACGCCATTGCCGTGGCCCTGGTGGGCCGGCTTCATCCTTTGGGCGTGCTGGTGGCGGCCCTCTTTTTTGGAGCTTTGCGGAATGGCGCTAACTCTATGCAAACGGCCGTTAAAATTGATGTGGTCGTGGTCTACATTTTGCAGGGGTTGGCTATTATCTTCCTCATCGGCGGTGCTACCGCCAACTATAAAATTCGGCGCTGGCTAGAAGCCCGGAAAGCTTGAGTCTCACTGCTTATACCCGTTCCCAAACTCAGTTTGGGAATGAGTATAACATGATGAAGGACAAATTCAATGGATGCAGATGCCATCAATGCCTTACTGTACGCTACCATTCGTTTAAGCACCCCGCTTCTGTTTGCAGCCATGGGCGGCCTGTTCAGCGAGCGCTCCGGCGTGATTAATATTGCCCTGGAAGGCAAAATGCTGCTGGGGGCCTTGATTGGCTTCATCGTGGCATTTTACACCGATAACCCCTGGTATGGGCTTTTGGCGGCCATGTTGGCCGGGGCTATCGTGGCTCTGCTGTTTGCTTATGTCACTATCACCCTGGGGGCCGACCAGATTGTGACCGCCGTGGCCCTCAACCTGATGATGGTGGGGTTGACCGGTGTGGTCTTTCGCCTGCTGAAAGCGGCTAATTCCGGTAGCCTCAGCGCCCCCACCTTTGGCACTGTGGATATTCCGCTTTTGGATCATATCCCCTTTTTTGGCAATCTATTTTTTAGCCATTTACCGATGGTGTACCTGGCTTTTCTGCTGGTACCCCTGTCTCACTTTGTCCTTTATCGCACCACCTGGGGGCTGGCCGTGCGTGCGGTAGGTGAGCACCCTCGCGCCGCCGATACCCTGGGGGTGAAAGTGCCGCTGGTGCGCTATCTGTGCGTGGTCTGGAGCGGTGTGCTGGCAGCGGTGGGTGGAACGGTCCTGTCCATCGGTTTCAACAGCACCTTCATCGAGGGGATGACCGCCGGGCGCGGTTTTATTGCTTTTTCGGCCATCGTCTTTGGCCAATGGACTCCCCTGGGGACGATGTTAGCATCGCTCCTGTTTGGCTTTGCCGACGCCTTTCAATTGCGGATTCAATCGGGTGTCCTGGCAACCTTTTTTAACTGGGTGGGGATTCAGGAGTTGCCTTATCAATTTCCGGTCATGCTGCCTTATGTCGTCACCTTAATTGCCTTATTCTTTACCGGCCGCATGCAGTGGCCGGCGGCGGCAGGCAGCCCTTACAAGCGAGAAGAAACAGCGTAAAGAACTATGACAGCTTCGACTTTTCTCCGCATGGAAAATATTGTCAAAACCTTTCCGGGGGTGGTGGCCAATGACCGGGTTAATTTTGACGTGCGCCACGGTGAGATTCATGCTTTGCTGGGTGAAAATGGGGCCGGCAAGTCAACCTTGATGAATATTCTTTACGGTCTGTACCAGCCTGACAGCGGCCAGATTTATCTCAATGATCAGCCCGTCACCATTCACTCACCCGATGACGCCATTGCCAAAGGAATCGGCATGGTGCACCAACATTTTATGTTAGTACCCCCCCTGTCGGTGATTGAAAATGTCATCCTGGGCCTGCCCGGCCACAATGGGATCATGCTCAATCATCAGATTGCCCACAGAAAAATTGCCGAGATTTCGCACACCTACAGCCTTGAGGTTGACCCCGATGCCCTGATTTGGACGTTGTCGGTGGGGAATCAGCAGCGGGTTGAAATTATCAAGGCCCTCTATCGCGGGGCCAAATTGTTGATTTTGGATGAACCCAGCGCCGTTTTGACTCCCCAGGAAATTGAAGGGCTATTTGAGATTATGCGCCGCCTGGTGAGCAACGGGGGCAACTCGATTATTTTTATCAGTCACAAATTAGACGAGGTCATGGAGATCAGCGACCGGGTAACGGTTTTGCGCGATGGAGCGGCGGTCAAAACGGTGAACACCAAAGATACCAGCAAAGCCGAGCTGGCCCGCCTGATGGTGGGCCGGGAAGTCCTCTTTCGGCTGGATAAGCCGCTGGCGCAGATGGGCCAGGTGGTGCTTGATATTCAAAATTTGGTGGTGAATGATGACCGCCACCTGCCGGCCGTGCGTGATCTATCCTTGCAGATACACAAAGGCGAAATTGTGGGGCTGGCCGGGGTAGACGGCAATGGCCAGAAAGAATTAGCCGAGGCGATTGCCGGGCTGCGTCCACCCCAATCCGGGGTCATTCGCATCGGCGGCCGGGATACCACCCACCTCAACTCCGGCGATTTGCTGCACTTCAATATGGCCTATATCCCAGAAGACCGCCACCGCGAAGGGTTAATCCTGGGTTTTACCCTGAGCGAGAATCTGATTGCCCGTAACTTTCGTCGGCCCCCTATCTCGGTGTGGAGTTTGCTCAATTACCAGGCCATCAAATCGCTGGCTAAAAAGTTGATTCAGCGGTTTGACGTGCGCACCCCCAGCGCCGACGTGACCGCCAAAACACTTTCCGGCGGCAACCAGCAAAAAGTGGTCGTGGCCCGTGAGCTGGCCGAGAACCCTGATCTGATTATTGCCGCCCATCCCACCCGCGGCCTGGACGTGGGGGCCACCGAGTTTGTGGAGAACCAGTTGTTAGAGCAGCGCTCGCACGGGGCGGCTATCCTTTATATCTCCACCGAACTTGAAGAAATCCTGAATCTCAGCGACCGCATTGCGGTGATCCATCGCGGTGAAATCATGGGCATTGTTCGCCCCACCGAGGTCACCCCGGAAGAGTTGGGCCTGATGATGGCCGGAACCTTACATAAAACCCTTGAACCCCTATCAACCTGACGAGGTAGCTAAAAAGTGTCCTTAAAATTGACCGAAAAATCAGTCCGCCAATTTGTAGATACCATCAGCGATCAGCACCATGCCATGGCCGGCGCAGTGATTGCCGCAGCCGGCGCTCAGGCGGTGGCCCTGGGTGAAGCCTGTATGCAGATTAGCCTGGATAACCAGGTGGATAAACTGGACTGGCATGATGTGACAGCCCGTATTGAGCAAATGGTTCACCTCAAGCAAAGCCTGCTGGAATGGTGCGACCAGGATGGCAGCGCCATTACCCAATTTGTAGCCCGGCGTGAGGCCGGCGAGAGCCTCACCGGAGAACGGCTCTTGTGCGAGAGTCCGGCTGAAATTGGGCGTTTATGCCTGGAGGCGGCCAATACCCTGGAAGAGTTTCGGCCTCTGGTCTTTGAGCGGGTACAGGATGACCTGGAAATGACCATCAACCTGCTGGCCGGCGCTGCCCGGTCTGCCATGCTCTTGCTGGACAGCAACCTGCGCATTTGGCCCTATCCCTCCCTGCTCAAAGAATTTGAACCCTTGCGGGCTGAGTTGGAACACCAGATCAAACAATTAACCCCGGTAGACCGGATTAGGAAGGATGAAGGATGAAGGCGGAAGGCGGAGGTAGGAAGGATGAAGGGTGACGTAAACTGTTTTCATCCCTCATCCTTCCGCCCTTGTCCTTTTGATTTCATCCTTGAATATATTTGATGACTCGTTACAAGACCATCTTTATCACCGAGCGCGGCCTGCGCCACCAACAAGCGGCCCTCAACGCCGCCCCTGCCGACCTGGATGTGACCATCCTGCGCCAGCCTGATAAAGCTACGCTCATGCAGTACCTGCCCCAGGCGGAATATCTTATCTCCGAGCGTACCGGCGCAATTGACCGGGAGATGATTCAAGCGGCGCCGCACCTCAAACTCATCCTGAGGCTTGGCTCGCAAACTTATGATATTGACACCCAGGCCGCCCAGGCCGCCGGGGTAGCCGTATGTTACTGGCCGGTGGGAACCGTCATCCGCGTGGCCGAGCATATGGTGCTGCAAATGTTGGCCCTGGCCAAGAAAGTGCGTGAGCTTGAGGCGGTAGCTCTGGCCGCCAGTACCGAGTGGGGGCCAAGCAAACGGACCGACGAGGATACCTTTGCCTACAACTGGTCAGATCGCCAAAATCTGGCCGATGTGTGGCAGTCAACTGTCGGCATTATGGGCTTTGGCGAAATTGGGGCCGAATTGGCCCGCCGCCTCAAAGGTTGGGATTGCACCGTGCTCTACTATAAGCGGCGGCGCCTGCCCCCGGTGGTGGAGCAAGAACTGGGTTTAACTTACACCGACGCCGAGACCCTTTTTACCCAAAGCAATTTCCTGGCTAATTTATTGCCTTACTTTAAAAATACCGATCTGATGATCAACGCCGATTTTTTGGCTAAAATGAAGCCGGGCGCTTTTTTGGTAAGTTGCGGCAGCGGCAGCGTCATTGATGAAGCCGCCCTGGCCGAAGCTGTCAAATCGGGCCGCCTGGCCGGGGCCGCCCTGGATACCTTTGAATGGGAACCGCTCCAGGCCGGTAATCCCCTGATTGCCCTGGCTAAAGCCGGGCACAATGTGCTCTTGACCCCTCACGTGGCCGCCGGCTCTACGGCCGCCGCCGCCCAAGAACGGGTAGGTGATTACACCACCATCGTTAACCACATTGCCGGCCGCCCCCTGCGCTACCGGGTGGTCTAAACTGCTTATGCCAGAAATTGTCGGAAACCTGCACCTCCACACCACCGCCTCCGACGGAACCGGCACGCATGCCCAGGTGGCCCGGGCAGCCGCCCGCGCCGGTCTTGATTTTATCATCTATACCGATCATAACGTGGCTGTGGAGGGCCGGGAAGGCTGGCTTGAGGCCGAGGGCCGGAGCATACTGTGTTTGATGGGCCAGGAAATCAATGACCAGCGGCGGATTCCCGAAGCCAATCATCTGTTGTGCCATTTTGTCACCGCTGACCTGCAAGAGGCTGCGGCCGCCCCTCAAAAATTGATTGAGGCGGTCAAGCAGCAAGGCGGCCTTTGTTTTTTGGCCCATCCCCTGGAGCGCCCCGGCATTGGCGCGGCGCGCGACACTTACCCCTGGCTGGATTGGGATATTTCCGGGTTTACCGGCATCGAGCTGTGGAACGCCATGACCGATGTCAAATGGCGGTTGCGCACCAAACCCCGCGCCGTCTTGGGGGCCTATCTGCCCAACCTGGTTTTGACCGCCCCCTTTCCCGAAATGCTGGCTAAATGGGATGAACTGCTGGCCGGCGGCCAAAAAGTGGTGGCTATCGGCAACTCCGACGCGCATGCCATGTCTTTTAGCCTGGGCATCCTGCGCCGCACTATTTACCCCTATGAATACCTCTTCCGCGCCGTAAATACTCACCTGCTGCTGGCCGAACCGCTGGCGCACGACATCGCTCAAGCGCGCCAACAAATCTTTAACGCCTTGCAGCGTGGTCACTGTTTTGTCAGCTATGACCTGGCCGGCCCCTCCCACGGTTTTGTTTTTACCGCTGCCAGCGTCCATACCCAGGCCGGCATGGGCGATACCCTGGCCTGGTCAGGAGCGGCGGATTTATATATTTCAAGCCCCTTGCCGGCTAAATTGCGGTTATTGCACAACGGGCGGGTGGTGACCCAATGTCAGGGCCGGGAACTGCGCTGGCACGCCGGCCGGCCGGGCGTGTACCGGGTCGAGGCTTATCGCCGCTTTTGGGGTGCCTGGCGGGGCTGGGTTTTTACTAACCCCATTTACATCCAATGATAAAATAGCGCCCTTCGGTCTCAGGCCGCTCCGTTAGGATGCTCTTCACCTCGCAAACTCTCCAACAATAAATTAAGCTGCGGCGAGATGCGCCGCAGCTCCTCTCGATGCGCAATGGTCAACCGTTCAAGTACCTCCATGCCCTGGGCAGTCAGGCTGACAAAAACCTGCCGCCGATCCTCCGAGGCTGCCTCACGCACCACCAATTCTTGCGCAATCAGGCGATTCACCAACCCAACCGCGCTGTGATGGCGAATCTGGAGCCGCTCCGCTAACTCCCCGATGGTAATCCGCTCTCGCTGGGGAAACCCTTTGATGGCAAGCAGGGCTTGATGCTGTTGAGGCGTCAAACCAACGCTCTGAGCGGCCTGCTCGCTAAAATGCAAAAACTGCCGCAACGCATACCGAAATGTTGCCAGTCTTTCATATTCTGTTTTGCTTACCGGCGCCGTCATTTTTAGTCCTGCCTCAACCTCAACTTTAGGAACCATTGTAACCCTATCACCTCAAAGTTCACAATTGATTTATATCGTATTACGATATATAATGGTCGTTATGAGCCACAAACGATGCTCAATGGATCCAAACTTGCCGTAGGGCGGCATGGGGATGCCGCCCGCAAATCTAGTATTTTTACGAAAGAAGACTTAGTATGACCAACAAGCATGTCAAGCCTGAAGATCAACTCGCCGATTTTACCCGGGATAAGCGTATATTAATTCTCTCCCTCATGGCCGTCATCGTTGGGGTTATCAGCGCCCTGGTGGCCAAGGTGTTGGTCTGGTTGATTGCCGTAATCACCAGCCTGTCCTTTTACCAGGCTTTTTCGGCCGCTCCGCCCTCGCCCGCCCAGCACCGGCTGGGCTATTGGGTTATCCTGGTTCCTACCCTGGGCGGCTTGATCATTGGGCTAATGGCCCGGTACGGCTCGGATCGGATTCGCGGGCATGGCATCCCCGAAGCCTTGGAAGCCATTCTGTTTGGCCGCAGCCGCATGGAGCCAAAAGTGGCGGTGCTTAAACCGCTCTCGTCGGCTATCTCGATTGGCACCGGCGGCCCTTTTGGCGCCGAAGGGCCAATCATCATGACCGGCGGCGCGTTTGGCTCGCTGTTTGCCCAACTCTTTCACCTTTCTTCCGTCGAGCGCAAAACCCTGCTTGTAGCCGGAGCGGCCGGAGGCATGGCTGCCATCTTTGCCACGCCGGTAGCCGCCATCCTCCTGGCGGTGGAACTGCTGTTATTTGAATGGAAACCCCGCAGCTTTATTCCCGTAGCCATTGCCGCGATTGTAGCCAGTGCGCTGCGGGTTCCCCTTTTAGGTGCAGGGCCTATCTTCCCGGTGACGCCGCATGCCCCGCTTGGCGATGAAGAGCTGGTCATCGCCCTGGCAATGGGGATCATCGCCGGCCTGGCTTCCAGTATATTAACCGGCCTGGTTTATGGCTTTGAGGACCTGTTTCAAAAGTTGCCGCTGCATTGGATGTGGTGGCCGGCCATCGGTGGGCTGTGTGTGGGCCTGGGCGGCTGGCTTGACCCGCGCGTGCTGGGGGTTGGTTACGACCTGATCCACGCCCTGCTGCGGGGTGAATTGAGCGGGGCGGCGCTGGTAGGGCTGCTTGTCGGCAAGGCATTGGTCTGGTCTATTGCTTTAGGCTCCGGCACTTCTGGGGGGGTGCTGGCCCCCCTGCTGATTATGGGCGGTGCGCTTGGAGCTATAGAGGCCGGCTGGCTGCCTGTGGGCGATACCTGGTTATGGGCCATGATCAGCATGGCCGCCATCATGGGGGGCACCATGCGCTCGCCGCTCACGGCAATTATGTTCACTTTGGAATTGACCCATGATTTAAATGTGCTGCCCGGCCTGCTGGTAGGCTGTGTTGCCGCCCACACCCTGACGGTTTTACTGCTGCGGCGCTCAATCCTTACCGAAAAGGTGGCCCGGCGCGGATATCATATCACCCGTGAATACAGCACCGACCCGTTGGAGCTGCTGCGAGTAGGGGAGGTTATGGATACACAACCGCCGCTGATCCCGGCCACCATGACCGTGACCGAATTATCAGACCGGATCGCGCGTAATGATTCTCAATTGACCAGTCACCAGGGGACGTTTATTGTGGATGAGCAGCATAATTTGCTTGGCGTCATTACCCGTGGTGATGTGGTGCGCGCCCTGGGCCAAAACTCTAACCACCGGCTGACGGTATTGGAGGCCGGTGCGCGCCGCTTGATTGTTACCTATCCCGATGAGCTTTTGCGCGATGCCGTGGCCAAGATGTTAAAAAACGACGTGGGGCGTTTGCCGGTGGTCAACCGGGACAATCCCCAACAAGTGGTGGGCTACCTGGGCCGGGCCAATATTCTGGCGGCGCGGCTGCGCCGGCTTGAAGAAGAAGATATCCGCGAGGTAGGCTGGTTTGCCCGTTTTAACCTGTTAAAAGAAAACTTTACCCGGAATGGGACTCTCACCTGATTTCCGCTACAGCAGATTATTTTCGCGGGCAAAAATAGCGGCCTGGGTGCGGTCGCGTAGGCCCAGGCGGCTGAGGATGTTGGAGACATGGTTTTTGACGGTTCCTTCGCTAACTACCAACTCTTCGGCAATTTCACGGTTGGTGGCTCCGGTGGCAATCAACTGCAATACCTCCATCTCCCGTTCGGTCAAATCAAATTGAGCCGCAATGGCCTGCACCGAGACCTCTTTTGAAGCCGGAGGAGGCCCGGACTGCTGCTTTTGCAGCACGCTCATCAGCTTGCCGGCGATAGAGGGTTCCAATTGATAAATACCCCGGTGGGCCAGGCGCACTGCCTGGGCCAAATCCTCAGAAGGGATGTCTTTGAGCAGGTAGCCGCTGGCCCCGGCCAGCAGGGCTTTGATAATATCTTCCTCGTCGTCAAAGGTGGTCAGCATCAAAACCTGGCAGGCGGGTAACTGCCGGTGAATCTGCTCGGTGGCGGCGATGCCGTTCATCACTGGCATGCGCACATCCATCAGAATGACATCCGGGCTGAGGGCTGCGGCCTTTTCAACGGCTTCTTGCCCGTTGGCGGCAACGCCGATCACCTCGATGCCCTCTTGAATGCTCAACAGCGACGAGATGCCGTCGCGCATCAACTGCTGGTCGTCCACGACCAAAACTTTCACCGTTTGGGTTTCGGCCATTGGTTATCCCCCCATTAATGCCAGTGGATTTTTAGGCACCGTTACCAGCAGCGAGACGCCCCGACCGGGGGCGCTCTCCAGTTTCAGGGAGCCGCGCACCAACTCTAGCCGTTCCCGGATGCCCTGCAAGCCGTAATGGTTTTCCGGCCTGGAGTCCGACAGGACGGCGGGGTCAAAGCCCTGGCCGTTATCTATAATTGCCAAACTGGCCTGCTGCTCCTCAAGTTTAATGTGGATGGTGACGCGGCTGGCCTGGGCGTGTTTTTGAATATTGGTCAAGCCTTCCTGGGCGGCGCGGTAAAGGGTTTGCAGCGACTGCCGGGAGAAGTCCGCCTCGTCGCCCTCAATTTGCAAATCAATGGTCATAGGCCCGTCCTCCAGGTGGGCCACCAACCCGGCCAGCGCCTGCCGCAGCGAGAATTTTTCTGGGGTGCTGCGCAGCGTGCCCACCGAGCGGCGGATGTCTTTTAAGGCTTCGCTGGCCAGGTGTTTGGCGTCCTTGAGGGCTTGATCCGCGGTTATGGCATCTCGCGTTTTGAAGGCGATGGCTTTTTCCAACTGCACGTTGATCACGGTCATGTAATGGCCCAGACTGTCGTGAATTTCACGGGCCAGGCGGTTGCGCTCTTCGATGGTAGCCAGTTCGGCCACCTGCTCGGCATACGCTTGAAGCTGCCGGTGGGACATTTCCAATTGATGCAGCAGCGTTTCGGCCCGGAAGCGGCTGGTGCGTTCTTGCCGGATGAGATAAGCAATCGAAGCGATAAAG
>CAZDMM010000166.1:0-11570 GCA_964505845.1 uncultured Caldilineaceae bacterium | reverse complement strand
AGCCGCACCGGCATTGACCGCCGTGATGGGTTTGTCAAACGGATGGAGGAAAAGCATCCTAATGTTAAAATTGTTGACATCCAGTATGGTGGCGGCGACCAACTGAAATCCACCGACCTGGCTAAAACCATCATTCAGGCTCACCCGAATCTGAAGGGCTTCTTTGGGGCTAATGAAGGTTCTATCATTGGCGTGTTAAACGCGGTGAAGGAACTGAAGATGGAAGGTAAGATTGTGGTCATTGGTTACGATGCCGGCAAACAGCAAAAGGACGCTGTTCGCAGCGGCGTTGAGGCCGGTGCTATCAGCCAAGACCCGGTTGGCATTGGCTACAAGTGCGTGGAAGCCGCGGTCAAAGCCATCAAGGGCGAAAAAGTAGAGAAGAATATTGACACCGGCTTCAAATGGTATGACAAGAGCAACGTCGACTCCGAAGAGTTGAAGCCTCTGCTGTACGATTGATTAACCTCACCTAACCGAAAATGTGAAAAGGGGCTGTCTCCATGGAAGAGGTCAGCCCCTTTTCCTAAAAGCTTCCCGGAGGCTGAGATTGTCTCTCAAAACCAGCCTCCGGGAAGCTAAAACTGTGGCCGAAGGATTGTTTATGCCGTCCAAACAATTTATCCTGGCTCACGACCTGGGTACTACCGGCAACAAAGCCACGCTCTATGATGCGGAAGGCAGCCTGGTTGGCAGCGCCTTTGAGGCTTATAATGTAGAATACGCCCAAACCGGTTGGGCCGAACAAAACCCCACCGATTGGTGGCGGGCGGTCTGCGCTTCAACGCAAAGATTGTTGGGCCAGGCCGGTGTGCCCCATAACGCTATTGCCTGCCTCACCTTTAGCGGGCAGATGATGGGCTGCGTGCCGCTAAACAAACAAGGGCGACCCCTACGTCAGGCCATCATCTGGGCCGACCAGCGGGCGGTAGCCCAGGAGCGCTGGCTGAGCGAGCGTATCTCGCCCGAAGAATTGTACCGCATTGCCGGCCACCGTCTCAGCGCCTCCTATACCGTCTGCAAAATCTTATGGCTGCGCGACCACCAGCCGGAGATTTATCGCGCTACTCACAAATTTGTGCAGGCCAAAGACGCCATCGTCGCCCGGCTCACCGGCCAATTTGTCACCGATCATTCCGACGCCTCCAGCACTAACCTTTATGATTTAGAGCAAGGCGACTGGTCGGGGCGGATTTTAGAGGCCGCCCAATTGGAGCCGGCCCAACTGCCGGCCCTGCGCCGCTCTATTGACGTGGTGGGCGAAGTGCGGGCCGAGGCAGCCGCCGAAGTGGGCGTGGCCGCCGGCACGCCGGTGGTCATCGGCGCGGGCGATGGCCTGTGCGCGGCAGCCGGGGCCGGGGTGGTGGCCGAAGGCGATGCTTTCAACTACATCGGCAGCTCCTCCTGGATTGCCCTGGCTACCCGGCAGCCCCTTTATGACCCCCAGCAACAAACCTTTTGTTTTGCCCATTTGGTGCCCGGCATGTTTAGCCCGTGCGGCACTATGCAGGCCGCCGGCGCTTCGTACCAATGGCTGCGCGACCAGTTAGGCGGGCCAGAACTGCAAGCCGCCGCCGCTTTGGGGGTCAGTCCCTATGAATTGCTGAACCTCAGCGCCCAAAAATCGCCGGTGGGGGCCAACGGGCTGCTCTTTTTACCGTATCTGTTGGGTGAGCGCAGCCCCCGCTGGAATCCGCGCGCGCGAGGTGGGTTTATCGGCTTGACCATCCGCCACACCCGCGCCGATATGATCCGGGCGGTTTTGGAAGGCATCACGCTCAATCTGCGGGTCATTTTAGAAGCCTTCACCGGCCAGGGCGCCTCGATTCAGGCCATGCGGCTGATCGGTGGGGGCGCGCGGGGCCGCTTTTGGAATCAGATGATGGCCAACGTTTACGGCCGGCCGGTGCAGCGCCTGGCTATTCTGGAAGAAGCCACCTCGATGGGCGCGGCCCTGGCCGGCGGGGTAGGGGTCGGCTTGTATAAGGATTTTTTAATGGCCAAACAGATGAATCGCGTTGTTGAGGTCATCGAGCCTGACCCGGCCGCTCAAGCCGCCTATGACAGGCTCTATCCCATTTTTGAGGCCACCTATCACGCCCTGGCCCCCATTTATGATAGGCTGGCCGAGCTTTAAGGGGAGATGAAACTCCAAACCGTCACCGGCCCGGTTCCGGTCCAAGAGATAAAGATTGCCGATGGGCACGGCCACGTGTGGATTAGCCCGCCGGCCGGCGTCGCGCCGGATTGGCGGCTGCCGTTGGAGGAGGCCAGGGCCATCGAAGCCGAGCTAAAGGACTTTCGCTCCGCCGGTGGAGATACCGTGATTGACTGCCAGCCCGGCGGCTGCGGCCGCGACGCCCGCATGCTGGTCAAGCTCTCCGAAGCAGCCCAGATTTATATCACCGCTGTCACCGGCTTTCACTTGCAGCGTTACTACCCGCCGGAATATTGGTTGTGGCAGGCAGCCGAGGAAGAGGCAGCGGCCTACTTTGTGGAGGAAGTGACCACCGGCATGCGTGAAACCGACGGCGCCGTGCCTGCGGCGGCCATCAAAGTGGGCTATGAGGGCCACTTTAAAGGGCAATACCGGGTTTTGCTGGAGGCGGCGGCCGAGGCGGCCCGGCAAACCGGCGCACCCCTCCTGTTCCACACCGAGGCAGGCCAGAATGTGGAGGCCCTGCCCACTTTTTTTGAGGATCGCGGCGTTCCCGGCCGCCGGCTTTACTTTTGTCACATGGATAAGCGCCCCGACCTGGGCCTGCACCGGGAACTGGCCCAGGCCGGCATCCTGCTGGGCTACGATACCTTTGTCCGCCCCACCTACAAGCCGGAGCAAAATGTGTGGCCCTTGCTCAAAGCAATGGTGGCCCAGGGCTGGGGTGATTATGTCACCATCGGTTTGGACATGGCCCGTACCTCACTGTGGCGTAACTTTGGCGGCCAGCCGGGACTGGTTTATCTGGTTGACGCCATTGTTCCGCGCCTGCGACAGGAAGGTATCACGGACGAGGTCATCGCCGGGTTGGCCGGGCAGAATGTGGCGCGGCGGCTGGCCTGGCCCGAAAAAAGCGATGGTTAAATCCATTTTGATGGATGCACTTTAAGGGGGTGTTTACGAATCTGCGGCATACCACCGGCGATGAAAATGCCTTGCGGCGGTCGGCGGCCTGTCGTTAGCGGTCTATTTACAAGGAGCTAAAGATGAACCTTATTTATCACCTGATTGTTGGTCTCATTGCCGGTTGGCTGGCCGGGCAGGTCATGCGCGGACGCGGTTTTGGCCTGATCGGTAATATTGTCATCGGTATCATCGGAGCCGTCATCGGCGGTTTCCTCTTTGACTTGTTAGGCATCGGGGCCGGTGGTTTGATCGGCTCTATCATTGTCGCCTTTATCGGAGCCATGATACTAATTTATGTCGTGAGATTGATCCGAAAATGAATACAACAGCCTGGGAAACAAGCATCCAGTTGCAACCTTATTTCTTCCGTGACGCCGAAAAACCGCTGGCCGAGTTTGCCGGCCTGTCCGCCTCTACGTTTACCTATCCCAGCGGCGTCTGCGCCCTGCGGCTGACCAACCAGGTCGGCCACATCATCACGCTGCCTTTTCAAGGCCAGCAAATCTGGCATGCCGAATTTTTTGGCCGCTCGCTGACGATGAAGTCAATGTTCGACCAGCCTTACCCCACCCAAACCTATCTCAATACCTACGGCGGTTTTTTGATTCACTGCGGCGCAACGGCCATGGGCGTACCCACCGAAAAAGATACCCATCCGCTGCACGGCGAACTGCCCAATGCTACCTACCAAACGGCTCAACTGCTCACCGGCCAGGATGAAGGCGGCCCCTACCTGGGCCTGACCGGAACCTTCCGTTACACCGTGGCTTTCAACCACAATTATCTAGCGGCTCCGCTGGTCAAACTTTACGCCGACTCCAGCAAAATTTCGGTCTCGCTGACCGTCAAAAACCTCAAACGCTCGCCGATGGAGCTGATGTACCTGGCCCACGCCAACTTCCGGCCGGTGGACAACGGCCGGTTGGTTTACAGCGCCCCGTGCGACCCGGCCCACGTGCGGGTGCGGAGCAGCATCCCCGCCCATGTTCGCCCGCCGGCCGGCTATCGCGAATTTCTACAGGAGTTGGAAGCTCACCCCGAAAAGCATAATGTGCTGACGCCCGGCCTGGCCTTTGACCCCGAAGTGGTCTTTTTTATTGATTACCTGGCCGACGAGTTAGGCTGGGCGCACAGTATGCAGCTTCACCCCGATGGCGCAGCCGATTTCATCAGCCACCGCCCGGCCCAACTGGATCACGGCGTCCGCTGGATCAGCCGCACCCCCGACCAGGATTGCCTGGGCATCATCCTGCCCGCCACCGCCGAGCCGGAAGGCTACACCGCCGAGAAAGCCAAGGGCAACATCAAGGTTTTGCCTGGCGGGGGCGAATTTCATTTTGATCTGCTGCTGGGGGCCTTAACCCCGGCTGAGGCCCAAGCCCTGGCCGGCAAAATTGCCCGGATCGTGGGGCGGCCGGGCTAAGGAGAGAGGCGATGAGCAACGAGTATCCCAACTTTAATTTGAACGGCCAGGTGGCCCTGGTCACCGGGGCGGCGCGGGGGCTGGGCCGAGCCTGCGCCCTGGCTCTGGCTCATGCCGGGGCCGATGTGGCCCTGGGGCTGCGCGATGTTGCCAGCGGCGGCGAGGTTGTGGCCGAAATCGAGGGCCTGGGCCGGCGGGCGCTGCGCCTGCAAATGGATATGGCCCGGCTTGATGAAGTGCGTCAAGCCGTTGAGCGAGCAGCCGCCTTTTTTGGGCGGATTGATATTTTGGTCAACAATACCGGCGTCGGCCCGCCCAACCCCGCCGTAGAGGTGCGCGAAGAGGATTTTGATTTGACCGTCAATGTCAACCTTAAGGGCACGTTTTTTGCCAGCCAGGCGGTGGGCCGGCTGATGATCGGCCAAAACTATGGCCGCATCATCAATATGAGTTCCCAGGCCGGAGTAGTGGCCCTGCCCACCGAGTCGGTTTACTGCATGACCAAGGCCGCCATCAACCACCTGACCCGCTGCCTGGCGCTGGAGTGGGCCAAACACAACATTACCGTCAACGCCGTTGCGCCCACTTTTATTGAGACGCCCGGTACGGTCAAATGGCTGTCCGACCCGGAGTTCCGCGCCAGCGTTATCGCCCGGATTCCGTTGGGCCGGGTGGGCCAACCCATGGATGTGGCCGGCGCGGTGGTCTTTTTGGCCTCCCCGGCCGCCTCGCTAATCACCGGGGCCACGCTGCTGATTGACGGGGGATGGAGCGCAAGCTGAATCATTGACGATTGTCAACTACCAATTGTGAATGGTTAGCTTCTCAGTCATCATTCGCCATTCGCAATTCATCATTCACAATTTTTGGAGAAAATATCATGGCAAATGTAACTTCCCTCAAAATGAATCCTCCCACCAACCGGCTGGTGGGCGACATGCCCAAAATCGGCATCCGTCCCGCCATTGATGGCCGCCTGGGTGGGGTGCGGGAGTCGCTGGAAAACCAAACCATGGCCATGGCCCAGAACGTGGCCCGGCTGCTCAGCGAAACCCTGCGCCACCCCAACGGCCTGCCGGTTGAGTGCGTCATCGCCGACAGCACCATTGGCCGGGTGGCCGAAGCCGCCCGCTGCGCCGAAAAGTTCAAAAAAGAGGGCGTCGGCCTGTCCATCACCGTGACCCCCTGCTGGTGCTACGGGGCCGAAACGATGGACACCGACCCGCTCATCCCCAAAGCGGTGTGGGGCTTTAACGGCACCGAGCGGCCCGGCGCGGTTTACCTGGCGGCGGTGCTGGCCGGTCACACCCAAAAGGGGCTGCCCGCCTTCAGCATCTACGGGCGAGACGTGCAGGATGCCGGCGATACCTCCATCCCGGCCGATGTGGCCGAGAAACTGCTGCAATTTAGCCGGGCTGGCCTGGCCGTTGCCACCATGCGGGGCCAATCGTACCTGGGCATGGGCGGCACTTCTATGGGCATTGCCGGCTCCATTGTAGACCCGTCCTTTCTGGAAACCTACCTGGGCATGCGCTCCGAGAGCATTGACATGAGCGAATTTACCCGCCGGATTGAGGAAGGCATTTACGACCCGGAGGAATACCAGCGGGCGCTGGCCTGGGTTAAGGAGAACTGCCCGGAAGGCAAGGATTACAACCCACCCGACAAACAGCACAGCCGCGAAAGAAAGAACAAATCCTGGGAGACCTCGGTCAAAATGGCTCTGATTGCCCGCGACCTCATGATCGGCAACCCGCGCCTGGCCGAGCTGGGCTTTGGCGAGGAGGCTTTGGGGCACAACGCCCTGGCCGCCGGTTTTCAGGGGCAGCGCCAGTGGACCGACCACTTCCCCAACGGCGACTTTATGGAAGCCATCCTGTGCTCCTCGTTTGACTGGAACGGCATCCGCCAGCCCTTCATCCTGGCTACCGAGAACGACCACCTCAATGGCGTCTCGATGCTCTTTGGTCACCTGCTGACCGGCACGGCCCAAATTTTTGCCGATGTGCGCACCTACTGGAGTCCGGCGGCGGTCAAGCGAGTCACCGGCTACACCCTCACCGGCCGGGCCGAGGGCGGCATTTTGCACCTGATCAACTCCGGCCCGGCGGCGTTGGATGGCACGGGGCGGCAGTCCAAAGATGGCTGGCCGGCCATGAAACCCTTCTGGGAGATTACGCCGGAAGAGGCGGCGGCCTGTCTGGAAGCCACTACCTGGCACACCTCGGATTTGGGATATTTCCGGGGCGGCGGCTGGTCAACCCGCTTCCGCACTCGCGGCGATATGCCGGTGACGATGTGCCGGGTCAACATGGTCAAAGGGCTGGGGCCGGCCCTGCAAATTGCCGAAGGTTGGACGGTTGACCTGCCGGACGAAGTCCACGCCACCCTGGACGAGCGCACCAATCCCACCTGGCCGACCACCTGGTTTGCACCCATCGTGACCGGCAGCGGCCCGTTCCGGGATGTCTATACCGTGATGAACAACTGGGGCGCTAACCACGGGGCCATTAGCTACGGCCACATCGGGGTCGACTTGATCAGCCTGGCCTCGCTGCTGCGCATCCCGGTCTACATGCACAATGTGGATGAGCCCCGGTTGTTCCGGCCCAGCGCCTGGGCCGCCTTTGGGGCCAACGAGCCGATGGGAGCCGACTTCCGGGCTTGCGCCGCCTATGGGCCGTTGTATGGAAAATACGCCTAAATGGACCGCAGACGGCAGACCGGAGACCGCGGCTGATAAGTCTTGCGGTCCTCGGTCTGCCGTCGTCGGTCTCCTGGATAAGGAGAGAACTTATGCCAAAAGCCACCAATTTCCTTGCTTTTGACCTGGGCGCGGAAAGCGGCCGGGCGGTGGTGGGCCGCTTTGATGGCGAGCGCTTATCCCTGGAGGATGTGCATCGCTTCCCCAACGGCCCGGTGCGGATTCACAACAGCCTGCATTGGAATGTCCTCAGCCTGTTCAGTGAGATGAAGCGCGGGCTGGCCAAGACCATTGCCGAACACGGCCAGGAAATCGCCGGCCTGGGGATTGATACCTGGGGGGTAGATTTTGGCCTGTTAGACCGCCAGGGCACGCTCGTCGGCATCCCGTACCATTACCGCGACAGCCGCAACGATGGCATGGTGGAGAAGGCTTTCAGTATCGCGCCGCGTGAAGAGATTTTTGAGCAGACCGGCCTGCAGTTTATGCAGCTCAACAGCCTGTACCAACTGCTCTCGATGGCCCTGCAAAAATCGCCCGCCCTGGAAATTGCAACCACTTTTTTGATGATGCCTGACCTGTTCAACTATTGGTTGACGGGTCAAAAGGTGTGCGAGTACACCGATGCCAGCACCACCCAATGTTACAACCCTCGCGCTGGCGCATGGGCCAAACCTTTGCTGGAAAAACTGGGGATTCCCACCCACTTCTTCCCGGAGATTGTCCAGCCGGGGACTCAACTTGGCCCGCTCTTGCCGGCGGTGGCCGCCGAAACCGGGGCCGGGGCCGTGCCGGTCATCGCACCGGGCAGCCACGATACCGCCAGCGCGGTGGCCGCCGTGCCGGTATCGCCCCAAAATGAGGCCGGTTTTGCCTACATCAGCTCCGGCACCTGGTCACTGGTCGGCACAGAAACCGGCTTCCCCGTAATTACCCCGGCGGCGCTGGCTTACAATTTTACCAATGAGGGCGGAGTCCAAAATACCATTCGGCTGTTGAAGAATGTGATGGGCTTGTGGTTGATTCAAGAGTGCCGCCGCACCTGGGCGCAGCAGGGTGAGGAACTTTCTTATGGGGAGTTGACCCAACTGGCGGCGGAGGCCGCCCCCTTTGCCGCCCTGGTTGAGCCGGATGACGCCTTGTTTTTTGCGCCGGGCGACATGCCGGCCCGCCTGCGTGATTTTTGCCTCCGCACCGGCCAGAATCCGCCGGCCGCCAAAGGAGCATTTATCCGCTGCGCCCTGGAAAGCCTGGCCTTTAAATATCGCTGGGTCATCGAGAAGGCCGAAGAGCTGACCGGCCGGCCCATCTTGGTGGTGCATATTGTGGGCGGCGGCTCGCAAAACCGGCTGCTCAACCAATTTACCGCCAATGCCACCGGGCGGCCCGTTGTCGCCGGCCCCATCGAGGCCACCGCTATCGGCAATATCCTCATGCAAATGCTGGCGGTGGGGCAAATAAAGTCGCTGGCCGAGGGCCGGGAGCTGGTGCGCCGCTCTTTTCCGGTAGAAACCTACCAGCCGCAAGAGACCGGGGTTTGGGAGGAAGCATACCAACGGTTTTTGAAGTTTATGAGCTAAAATTAGACCCTGGACGAAGACCTTACAGGTTTTCGCGCAGCGTACCTGTAAGGTCTGGCTAATCCTCCAGCCTTCCAGCCTTCCACGCGCCTTCTTTACGTATATAACTCCACCCCGGCCAATTCCTTTTCGCGGCGGCTCACATACTCTTGCAGGGCCTCCGCCAGGCCCGGATCTATAGCCGGAGCTTCGTACTGGGCTAACACCTCTTTCCAGATCAAGTTGGCCCGCCTGGCCGCGTCAAACGCGCCCGCCTCAAACCAGGTTTGATAGCCCAGGCGGTCGGCCAGAAAAGACTCATAAAACTCGGTGCTGAAGCGGGCCTGGGTGTGGGCGGTGCCAAAGTGATGCCCCCCTGGCCCCACCTCGGCAATCATATCCAGAGCCAGGGTCTCCTCGCTAATTTCCAAACCACGCAAAAAGTGGGCAAACATAGCCAGATTTTCGGCGTCAATGATGAACTTTTCATACGACACGGTCAGACCGCCCTCCAGCCAGCCGACGGCGTGCATGATCACGTTGGTCTGGGCCAGCACCGCCGGCCAGAGCGTCCACATGGTTTCGTAAGCGGCCTGAGCGTCGGCCAGTTTGGAGGTATTCAGGCTGCCGCTGCCGCGATAAGGCAGGTTATACCGCCGCGCCAACTGCGCCCCCACGATCATGGCCCAGGCCCCTTCCGGGGTGCCAAAAGCCGGGCTGCCGCTCTTCATGTCTACATTGGTGGTAAAACCGCCGTAAACCACCGGCGCGCCGGGCCTGACCAGTTGGGTTAGGGCGATGCCGGCCAGGGCTTCGGCGTTTTGTTGGGCCAGGGCCGCCGCAATAGAGATGGGACTCATCGCCCCGGCCAGGATAAAGGGGGTGATGATGGTGGCCTGGCCGGACTGAGCATAATTAATCAGCCCGCCCAGCATGCGGTCATCATAGCGCAAGGGGCTGTTAACATTGATGATGCCGCCGATGATGGGGTCGCCGGAAGAATCCGGCCCAAAAACCAGCCGGGCCATATTCATGGCGTCGCCGGTGATAATCCGCCCGTGCGCCGCTTCGAGCACCGCTTTATCGGTTTGGGTAAAACTGGACAGCAGGCGGTGCAAATGGCGCACCGAAACCGCCACATCATGCGGCACAATCAACTGTTCCCCGGCAAAATGGATCATATTGCACATATGGGTCAGTTTTTGCAAATTATGATAATCTTGCAGCAGGCCGGGGCGGCGGCCAATATCCAGGTTGGCTACAAAAACGGTGCCGCCGTTGGGCGCAAAATTGATGGCGTTGCCGCCAATCGTCAAACTGCGCTCAGGGTTGCGGGCGCGCCAGGTAAAAGAGGCCGGCGCTTTGGCGACCAGTTCCATCACCAGGCCGCCGTCGGGCCAAACGTGCCGGGCCGAGTGGTCAACTTTGGCCCCGGCCTTGCGCCACAAATCCAGGGCCTCGTCATCCAAAAAATCCAGGCCGGTATTTTCAAGAATATGCAGCGAGGCCGCGTGCAGCCGCTCCAGTTGTTCTGGCTCGATCAGGGCCATGGGCTGATGCGGATTGCGCACATGGCGAAACGGAATTTTTAGCAAAGGCGATTGGCTGCGGCGTTGGCGCTGCTCGGCCCGCCGGGCGGCTCGGTCTTCTCTGGGCATAACGCACCTGTGGTTGGCTTTTGGGGTGCGATTATAGCATATACCGCATCACTGGCCCAATGAGGCCCCCAGGGATTCTTTAAGCTTGAAAAGAAAGTTCTATTGCCCTATAATGAAATCCGTAACATTGTACGTTTGTGGTCGTTATGGATTAAGGATATGACCAAACATCCACCTCAAATTCGCCCTTTGTTGCTGGAAGCAAAGGACTATAAGCGACTTTTGGAGTCTGTCACCGATTATATTTACACCGTCAAGGTGAACCAGGGTGAGGTTGTAGCTACTTATCACGGCCCGGCCTCGGTCAAAGTGACAGGGTATACCTCACAGGAGTATGAGACCGACCCCCAACTTTGGCAGAGCATGGTCTATGAAGAAGACCGGCCGGCGGTATGGAAGCAGGCCGCTCAGGCTCTGGCGGGTGTCGCCGTGCCGCCGTTGGAACATCGTATTATTCACAAAGCAGGGTTTGTGCGCTGGGTCAGGAATACTCCCGTCCTCCGCTACGATGACCAGGGTGTTTTTGTGGGGTACGATGGCCTGATAACCGATATTACCGAGCGCAAGCAGGCTGAGGAAGAACTACGCCAGAGTGAGGCCCGGCAGAGGGCCTTGCTCAAGGCCATTCCAGATCTGATGTTTCGCCTCAGCCGTGAGGGCCAATTTTTAGATTATCACCCCGGCAAAAATTGGGATTACGCCTGGCTGGATGAAGGCTGCATTGGCAAAAATGTAAGCCAGGTGCTGCCGCCGGAGCTGGTGCAGCTTATACTCGATCACGTGGCCAAAGCCCTGCAAACGGGCGTGACCCAGGTATTTGAATGTCGGCTGAAACAGAACTTGCATGTTCACGATTGTGAAATTCGGCTGGTGGTCAGTGGGGCCGCCGAGGTTTTGGGCCTGGTGCGTAATATTACCGAGCAGAAACGCATGGAAGAGCAGGTGATCCAGGCGGAACGCCTGGCCGCCCTGGGGCGCTTATCGGCGGCGTTGACCCACGAAATCAACCATCCCCTGCAATTGATCCAGTCGCACGTGGAACTGCTGCTGAATTTTCCGGTGGAGCCGGGTGAGGAGAAGGAACTGCTGCAGGTAATGGCCC
>CAZDMM010000165.1:1515-11621 GCA_964505845.1 uncultured Caldilineaceae bacterium | reverse complement strand
TGAGGGGTCAAAAAGTGTATAATCAACCCAGATAGAGTTGTTTATCGCGTTGTGGAGATGAATTATGGAAAAACTGATGGCTGTGCTGTAACTGTGGAGGATGCCACTGTGCGTATTCGCAGACTTCCGATTCGATAGTCCGTGACTCGTCATACCCTCAGCCTCAACGATGCCAACTGGCATTTCGGCCAGGTTTCCCCCCGCCCCTTCACCGACCCTGATGTATATGACCTCCCCGCTGTGGCCGAGTGGCTGCCCGCCACCGTCCCCGGCAACGTCCACACCGATTTGCTGGCCCTGGGCCGCATCCCTGATCCCTTCTTTGGCGAGCAGTATAAAGAAAGCTTCTGGGTCGAAGACGTAGACTGGTGGTATCGGTGCGTGATTGAGCCACCCCATGAAAATGATACGATGAGGCAAAGACGCGAGGATGTGAATATTTCTTCATCCTTATTTTTACCGGAGTCCCGCGCCTTTCTGATTTTTGAGGGAATTGACTACCTCTCGGCCATCTTCATCAACAGCCAGGAAACAGCCCGCCACGAAGGCATGTTCTCCCGCCAAAGCGTTGAAATCACCGAGGCGCTACGGCGAGGCCCGGTTGAAGTGGCCGTGCGGCTGTGGGGGAGCGCCGCGCTGCCCCGGCGGCGGCTCTCCTGGCCGCAGCGGCTCTGGCAAAAGTTGGCCGGCCTTTTGTATCGCAGTTGGGTGGGCATTTACTCCGACCGCACCGCCACTCTCAAATGTCAGATGTCCTTTGGCTGGGATTTCGCCCCGCCGCTTCGCCCCATGGGCATTTGGGCTGAGGTAAATCTCGTCATCACGGGGCCGGTCTTTATCAATGGTCAATGGTCAATAGCCAATAGCCAATTGTCAATTATTGATAACTGTTCGGAGCCAAAGCCCCCCTCTGGGTTGACAACTGCTCACTGTTCACCGCTCACTGACAACTGCACGCTAACCGTTCATTGCACTCTCGACTCCGTCCAACCTCGCCAGGTGCAGGCTCAACTCCACCTCAGCCCGGCGAATTTTGAAGGAGCCGATTTTGGCCCGTTCCATGATAACCTCAACCTGCCCGCCGGGCGCAGCGAGCATCATCTCACCTGCCAATTGTCCCAAGTATCCCTCTGGCAGCCCTGGGATCGCGGCCAGCCGCACCTGTACCATGTCCGGCTCAGCTTGCTTGACTCCACCGGCGAGCCGCTCGATGAAGTCATTACCCGCACCGGCCTGCGCACGGTTGAACTGCAAAACTGGCAGTTCCGGCTCAACGGCCAGCCCTACTTTATGCGCGGTCTCAACTGGGTTCCCGCCGACTGCTTTCCCGGCCGCCTGCGGCGCGACGACTACACCCGGCTGCTGACGCTGGCCCGAGAAAGCGGCGCAAATTTGCTGCGGGTGTGGGGCGGCGGCCTGCGTGAGAAACAAGCCTTTTATGACCTGTGCGACGAGTTGGGTCTGCTGGTCTGGCAAGAGTTCCCCTTTGCCTGCGAATTTTTAGGCAGCTACCCCCGCGACCCCGCCTACCTGAAATTGGTCAAGGCGGAATGTGGCGACATCGTGCACCAACTGCGCCATCACCCTGCCCTCATCCTGTGGTGCGGCGGCAACGAGTTCAGCCGCTCTCGCAATCGCCCTTTGCTCGACACCCTGGCGGCGGCGGTGCAGCAGCACGATGGGACTCGCCCCTTTATCCCGGTTTCACCCGCTCCGGGCGACAGCCACAATTGGGCCGTCTGGCACGGCTACCAACCCATCCAAAGCTATCAAAATGAAGAGGCCCGCTTCCTGAGCGAATTCGGCCTGCAAGCCCTGCCCCACCTCAACACCCTCACCGCCGCCCTCCCCGACCCCGCCACCGGCTGGCAAACCCACCACGCTAACCTCGCTAAACTCACCCACTATACCTCACTGTTTAATTACCATTTACCAATCACCCTTGACAATTTACAATTCACCATTCACAATTCACAATTAGTTCAGGCCGCCGCCCTCCAAACCGCCATTGAGCACATGCGCCGCCGTAAACGAGAGACCGGCGGGGTATGCGTCTGGCAGTTCAACGAACCCTGGCCGGCCATCAGTTGGGCCATTGTGGATTATTTTGGCCGGCCCAAGCTGGCCTACGAGCGGCTAAAATGGTGGTACCATCCTATTTTGATCAGCCTGAAATTTCCGGTTGGGCGGCGCTGGCAGGCCGGCGACACCTTCACCGCCGAGATTTGGGCCATCAACGACAGCCTCGACTGTCTACCCGGCTGTGAATTGGAGGTTACGTTGGAAACCACCGCACCTCAAGGGCGACCGCAGACCGCAGACCGGGGACCGGGTCGTTTTGAGCAGCATTTGATTCACAGCCAACGCTTTGATCTGGCGGCCAACAGCGCGCAAAAGGTGGGCATGTTGGCCCATCGTTTTCCTTCGACAAGCTCGCCCCTCGCCGCTCTGCGCGCCTTCGCGGAGCGCATTCTTTTTTGTGGCGTGCGCCCAAGTGGGCCGGGCGTCCTGGGGACAGGACACAGCCTCGCCTCTCCGCGTTGCCTGACCTTAACGCTGCATCGCCAGGGCCAACTCATCGCCCAAAACAGATATGATCTGGACTGGTGGGACGAGTCGCCGGGCCGCTGGCAGTTGCGGGTGCGGCGCTGGCTGGCCGAGTGGGCGCTCCGCTGACCACCGCTCACCTTCCCGGAAGCTCACCCAAGAGCAAGTTTTATCCAACTCCAAGAAAGTCTTTCAAGCGAGTGTCCCCACCAAAACAATTTCTACTTTTCCGGCGAATCTCCTATAATGATAGTAGTTACGCCATAGGGCTTAAATACCTTCCCGGAAGCTGGTTTTAAACCCTAAAGCGCCTCATCATTCGAGTAGATTGGGCCAGAATCAGCTTCCGGGAAGGTTGACCGCGTAACTCCTATAATGACATGATCATGAGCATTAAATTTTCTGGCCTCAAGCGTTATTTGTGGCTGGCGCTGCTGCTGGCCGTGATCTTGGCCCTCGGTGGAGCGGAGCGAGCCGCCCAGGCGGCGGAAAAAACCCTGCTGTGGCAGCGTTACGACGTCAACCTGGCGGTGCAGCCCAACTCCGACATCCTGGTCGAAGAAATTCAGGAAATCGCCTTTACCGGAGGCACGTTTACCTTTGGCTTTGCGGCCATCCCCCTGGATCGAGTGGAGGGCATCACCGACATCCGGTTGTCGGAAGTGCTGAACGGCGCCGAACAGCCTTACACCCCCAACTCGACCGGTGAGTATGGCTTTACCGCCGGCCAAAACAACGGCAGCCTGGAAATCACCTGGTACTTTCCGCCGGCCCGCAGCAGCGTGCATACCTATATTCTGCGCTACCGGGTTAGCGGCGGCCTGCGCATCTACCCCGACGGCGACCAACTGTGGTGGAAGGCCATTCCACCCGACCACAACTTCCCCATTCGCTCCGCTAAAGTGACGGTGACGCTGCCCCAAACCTTCCCCAAAGATCAGCTTGTCGTTGGCAGCTACGGCGCGCCCGCCGGCGAACCGGCTTACACCGACCGGGGGCAGGTGGTCTTTCAAGCCCAAAATATTCCCGCCGATCAAGAACTTGAGGTGCGGGTGCAGTTTCCGCACGGCGTGGTGCAGGGCCAGCCTCCGGCCTGGCAGGCCGGCGACGACCGGCAGCGTACCCTGGGGCCGGTCATCGGGGTCGTTTTTGGAGCATTGGGCCTGCTGACCCTCATCGGCGGGCCGCTGGCGGTGTATCTGCTCTGGTACAAGCGCGGGCGCGATCTGCCGGTCGGCCCGGTACCGGAATACATCACCGAGCCGCCCGGCGATTTGCCGGCCGGCCTGGCCGGCACGCTGGTGGATGAGCGGGCCGATTTGAAGGACATCATCGCCACCATTACCGACCTGGCTCACCGGGGCGTTTTGCGCATGGAAGAGCAGCAGTCAGAAGGCTTTCTGGGGATTGGCTCAGGCCGGGAATATATTTTCCACCTGGTTGCTTCCAGCCAGGCTCAACGAAAGTATGAGCAAACCCTGCTCCAGGCTCTTTTTAGCAATCAAAATGAACGCCGCATGAGCGACTTGCGGGAGCGATTTTATGCCTATATCCCAACCTTGCAGCGCCAATTGTATGACGAGGTGGTGCAGTTGGGCTTTTTCCCCGGCAACCCCAGCACCACCCGCACCCTGTGGCGCAGCCTGGGGGTGGTGGGGATGGTTTTAGGCGGCCTGGTTGCTTTTGGCCTGCTGGCGGTGCTGGGCGACTATTCCCCGCTGGCGGTTTGTCCGGGCGTAGGGCTGGTCATCACCGGGCTGGCCCTGGTGTTTACCGGCCCACACCTGCCCCGCAAAACGCTTCAAGGCGCAGAAGAAGCGGCCAAGTGGCTGGCCTTTAAGCGTTACCTGCAAACCATCGAAAAGCATGGCGATTTGGCGGGGGTGAAGGATAAGTTTGAACAATTTTTGCCCTATGCCATCGCTTTTGGCCTGGAGCGCAGTTTCATCCACAAATTTTCCGGCATTGACACGCCGGCGCCGCGCTGGTGGGGGCCGGTTTACCCCTATGGCGGCTATTATGGCTATCCCCATCACGGCGGTATGTCAGGGGGACAGACTGCCGGCGCACCTGCCGGCCCGCCCGGCCCCCTGGCCGGCAGCGAAGGCGGCATTCCCTCGCTCAGCGACATGAACCGGGGCCTAGGCCTCTCGCTGGCCGGCATGAGCAGCAGCCTGGGGGCCATGCTCAGTTCGGCCAGCTCCACCCTCACCAGCACCCCGGCCCCCAAAACATCCCACAGCGGCGGCGGCTGGAGCGGCGGCGGTTGGAGCGGCGGCGGCGGCTTCGGTGGCGGCGGTGGTTCACGGGGCTTCGGATAGACCGCCGACTGCCGACGGCTGACAGCCGGGAGTTTGTGAGTGAAGTGCTCTGGTCGGTCTCCGGTCTGCGGTCAAAGTTTAAAGGTATCTTTGCTGACTGATTTTACAAGGCAAGGAGTTGTGGCTATGGGCAAAAACGGCCGCCTGGTCGGGATTATTTTGATAGGTCTGGGCGTTATCATCTTTTTAGGCGGTTCAGCCGCCTCGTTGATGTCAACGGCCACCACCGAGGGAGGCGCCCTGGGGGGAGCAGTGCTGGGCGTGATTATCTCAACCTTTGTGGCCGTTTTGCCTCTGGCCGCCGGAGTCTACTTGCTCACCCAAAGCCGCAGCGAAGCGGCCGAGCAGGCCGAGATGATCCGCCAGCGCCAAATCCTGGACGTCGTCAAAACACGCGGGCAGGTAGAGATTCGGGATTTGGTTTTTGAGTTAAAAGCCAGCACCGACCAAATTCGCAGCGACATTTACCGGCTGGTCGGCCTGGGCCTTTTTACCGGCTATGTCAATTGGGATAAAGGCGTGCTTTACTCCCGTGATGCCTCGCAGCTCACCGGCAGCAAATGCCCTAACTGCGGCGGCGAGCAGCAGTTTGTGGGCAAGGGCGTCATTGCCTGCAAATATTGCGGCGCTGAAATCTTTTTATGACCACCGGCTGCTGACGGCTGACCGCTATTTAGCTATGCTTTCTCCAGAAAAGTTTTCGCCGAGATTGGGGGATTAGGAGATTAAAAATAACGAAAAAAAATCCCCAAATCCCGGCCCAATTCCAGTGAGAAAAATTTATCTGGATGTCTATACTCAACAACCCATGCTCAAACTGCTATACTGTTTCATTTTGTTAACCCTATCTGCTTGCGCCTCAACTACGGCAGCTTTAACCGCTACCTCGGTCGTGGCTGAAACAAAAACCAGAATTGAGGCCACTCCCACTCCAATTACTGTCCTAACTGCAACCTCCCACCTTCCAACCTCCCAACCTTCCCCTACCCCTTTACCCCAAGGCGGCGTTGCCAATCTCGCTTTGATCGGCCAGCCGGAGAGCCTCAACCCGGTTACAGAAAATAACGTGGCCCTGCGAGAAATTACGCCGCTGCTGTTTGACACCCTGCTGCAGGTTGACCCTGAAACCGCCCGGCTTCGGCCCGGCCTGGCCGAAAGTTGGGCCTACAGCCCGGATGGGCAAGAGGTTACTCTTCGCCTGCCGGCCGGCCTCACCTGGAGCAGCGGCCAACCCTTGACCGCCGCCGCCATTGCCGCCAGCCTCAAAGCCACGGAGCATCCCGCCCTGGCCGCCTTCAGTCAAATTGAGGCGGTAGACCCCCAAACCCTCAAGCTCATCTTTGCTCAAATTGACTGCGCCGCCGTGACCACCCTGGCCCAGTTGCCGCTCATGCCCGCCGCCCAAATCCTGGACGCCGTCCCTGAAGGCAGCGGACCTTTCCGGGTTGCCGGTTGGTCAGAAAACAAACGGGTTTTAACCCTGGCCCCAAATCCTAACTATCGTGGTCCCCAACCTGCCCTGGAGGGCCTGACCGTGCGCTTTATAGCCGCCGCCGAAGCCGCCATTGCCCTGTCCGAAGGCCAATTTGACCTGGTTGGCCCTATCCAATCTCCACTTACCAATTACCAATCACCCAATTACCTGGATTTAGTCTACCCCGCCCCCCACATGGTCTACCTGGCTATCAACTACGCCCCCAGAAATGACGAGCCGCTCTTAGCCCAGGTGCGGCAGGCCCTTCTGCTGGCCCTGGATCGAGAAGCCATCCTGGCCCAGGCCCTGGATGGAGAGGGCCAACTGCTGGCCGGCTCGCTCTTGCCCGATCATTGGGCCGCTAATGGCAGCCTCTCCTGGCCTGGTTATGACCCGGCCACAGCCCGGCGCCGGCTGGCCCAGGCCGGATTGCGAGACAGCGATGGCGACGGCTGGCTCGACCAGAACGGCCGGCGCCTGGAGCTGTCTATCCGGCTCAACGGCGACAACCCGCTCCACCAAAACCTGGGCTGGCTCATCAGCAGCTACTACCGCGATTTGGGGTTGTTTTCCCGCGCCGAAGGCATCTCGGCGGATAACATGATTGACGACCTGTTTACCCACGATTTTACCCTGGCCCTCTACAGTTGGCCTTTTTTGCCTGACCCAGACCAGCGCATGTTTTGGCGCGCCAGTGAAAACACCGAAGGCTTTGGTCTCAACATTACCTCTTACCGCAATCCAGAACTGGATGAACAGCTTGACCGGGCGGTGGCCATCCCCGGCTGCCGGCCGGTGGAGCGAGCCAAAGTGTATGGCGGCGTCCAAAAAATTCTGGCCCAAGAGCGCCCGGTTGACTTTTTGTTAACGCCCAACCGTCACCTCATGGTGGCAGCCCGACTGCATGGCCTCCGGCCCGGCCCGTTTGCACCCTTTACCTGGAATGTAACCACCTGGTATTTACAAGAAAACTAACTGCCATGCCCCACGATCCCCACTTTGCCAAAATTTATAACCCCAAAATCTTGCAGCGTCTGCGGCAGGCATACGGACAGTTTAGCCAACCGCATGTTGACCTGCACATCTCCAGCGCGGTAATGCTGGATATGACCCTGAAAATGCACCATAAAAAGCGCCGGGGTGAGGTAGTGATGCTCATCCCCAACGAGCAAGGCCACTTTTGGATTCATACCAAATCTTTTTATCCGGCGGGAGTCTACCGGCTGATGACCGGCGGTCTGGAGGCGGGTGAAAAACCGGATGAGGCGCTGCGCCGCGAGGTATTTGAAGAAACGGGTTTTAAAGTTAAAATCGAGCGCTGCCTGGGGGTTATTACTTACAATTTCCAGGCCCACCAGGTCAAGCTGCCCTTTGCCTCCTATGTTTTCCTGACCACCCCCGGCCAGGGCATGCCTCACCCCACCGACCCTGGCGAAGACATCGCCCATTTTCAGGCCATTGCGCCGGCCGGTTTGCTGCAGGTGGCCCAACAGTTGCGCTCCATTTCCGGCCATTTTGCCGATTGGGGTATTTTTAGGGCCATAGCCCACCAAGTGGCTTATGAGGAACTTGCCCATCAAAGGTGAGAAAAAGCCAATATCCTGCGCAAGAGTCGGATAGATTTTAGCCCATCCCTGTGCTATCATCAGGGCTATGATGAACTCAAAAATTACCGAAGAAACCTTTTGGCAAGCCTGTCTCAATCGAGACGCCTCGTTTGATGGCAAATTCATCCTGGCGGTGCGCACTACCGGCATTTACTGCCGGCCCTCCTGTCCGGTCCGCAAACCTAAGCGGGAAAATGTGCTTTTTTTCAAAGTGCCGGAGCTGGCCCGACAGGCCGGTTTTCGCGCCTGTAAGCGCTGCCGCCCGGATGACCAGACCGTCCATGACCCGCAGCTTGAGCTGGTGCGTTCAATTTGTCACTACATTGAACAGAACTCCGCCGAGCCGCTGACTTTGCAAACTCTCAGCCGGCAGTTCCACCTGAGCGCCTGGCATTTGCAGCGCACTTTCAAAGAGTATGTGGGCATCTCGCCGCTGGATTACACCGAAGCCTGCCGCCTGAGGCAGCTCAAACAAGCCCTGCAGCACGGGGTCTCGGTCACCGATGCCATCTATGAGGCCGGCTTTGGCTCCAGCAGCCGAGTCTACGAGAAGGCCGCGCCTCAATTGGGGATGACTCCACGCCGGTACCAGCACAATGGGGCAGGTGAGTTGATCCAATTTACGGTAGCGCCCAGCGCATTGGGGCAGTTGTTGGTGGCAACCACCGGGCGAGGGGTGTGCGCCGTTAAACTGGGCGATAACGCCGAGGAACTGGAGCGCCTCTTATTCAATGAGTTTAGCGCGGCCAGGATTGTGCGGGATGACCAGGCTCATCAGGGTTGGGTGCAGACCATCCTCAATTTTATCGCCGGGACGGAACCACACCTGGATTTGCCGCTAGACGTGCGGGCCACGGCCTTTCAAAAGCAGGTCTGGCAGGCCCTGCAGCGGATTCCCTACGGCCAGACTCGCTCTTATGCCGACATTGCCCGTGAAATCGGCCAGCCGGGGGCCGTTCGGGCGGTGGCCAATGCCTGCGGAGCCAACCCAACCGCCTTGATTGTACCCTGCCACCGGGTGATCCGGAGCGACGGCAGTTTGGGTGGGTATCACTGGGGCATCGAGCGCAAACGCCGCTTGTTAGCCCAGGAAGCGGCGCAAGCACAGCCGGGCAGCAATTCCTCACCGGAATTTGTAAATGAAGTTTGACGGCTCAATTTTTAATTTCAAAGCTCATCAGGTGTCCCCGGCATAACCATACCATTTTTTTTAAATTAGCATTTCTTTGAAAAGCGCACAGGGTGCGCTTTTTTGATTCTACAAAATTTATTTTTTCTTTATGGAGAAAATTATTTCCTTAGCCGATACATGGGGTTAACAATAACTCTCTTTTAGAGGTTGAATTGACTATAACGTTCAAAAAATGGAAAGGAAGTTTTGTTTCAATGAAAGTGTTTAACAACCTCAACATCGGTCTAAAAATTATGATCGGGTATATTATTGCCCTGCTCTTAACGGCTATGGTAGGCGGCGTGTCGCTCTACAGAATTGATGAACTTAATAAAACTATGAGCGCACTGGCCGATAAAGTAGCCCAGGAGCAACTTCTGGCTAATAATATGTTAACCCACGTATGGCAGATTCGCTACCATATTTTGGATTATATCAGCCAACAGCGGCCCGAAGCCCTGGACCGCTACCAACAAGAGCTATCTGACCTGGGCAATCTATTGGCTCAGGCGGACCAAACCATCACCAAAGCGGACCAAATTGAAGCGTTAACCCAAATTAAAAACAGCCTAACAGAATTGACTGCCGGTTATACAAAGGTAACTGATTTGATAAAGGAGCGGCGCAATCTCATTGATATTGCACTCGATATTCAGGGACCGCTGGCCGAGCAAAAACTGGCCAAACTTCAGGAAAGCGCCTTTCAATCCCAAGATTACCAGGTGGCTTATCATGTTGTAGGGATGCAGCAGGCTTTGCTATTAATGCGATTGGATGCCTTTAAATATCTGCAAGAGAAGGAAGAAGAATGGGCTGCCAAGTTTGATGAACAGAATCAGAAAGCCCAAAAGTCATTTCAGGATTTGTCGCAACAGCTTCATGACCCAGCCGGCCGCCAACTGGCAAGCGAGGCCAAAGCAGCGATTGACGCCTACGCCGCCGCCTTTGCCAGCCTGCACACAAATTACGCCGCCCAAAATCAAATC
>CAZDMM010000165.1:0-1505 GCA_964505845.1 uncultured Caldilineaceae bacterium | reverse complement strand
AGTTGAACGTTATCAGTCGTGATATTCAAAAAACTGGCGAAACCCTGGTGGCTAGCATTAACCAGGAATTTGACACGGCCAATGAGCACACCAAAACCGCCGTAGCGCAAACTCAAACAATTTTGCTGATAACCATCACGCTGGCGGTGCTGGCCGGTTTGGGCCTGGGCTGGACCTTAAGCCGAAGCATTGTGGGGCCGTTAATACTGATGATGAGCGAACTACAAAACATGTCGCAGGGCGATTTGAACCGTGACATTCCGCTGGCTGCTAAACAATCCATCTTGAATCGAGGCGATGAAATAGGCGCAATGGGCCAGGCCCTGCGAGCCTGCGAGTCATACTTTACCGCTATGGCTGAGGCAGCCGAACGCATCGCTCAGGGTGATTTAACAGTTGAAATCGCGCCCCACGGGGATAAAGACGAATTGGGCAATGTCTTTGCCAGGATGATTGACCATTTACGCCGCCTGGTGGGGCAAGTGATGGAAAACGCCGACAGCCTGGCCATAGCTTCAAGCCAGTTTTCTGCGGCGGCCTACCAGGCCGGGCAGGCCACCTCGCAAATTACGGTAACGCTCCAGCAGGTAGCCGAGCGGACCGCAGAACAATCCACCGGCTTAAGCCAAACCACGGAGATGGTGGAGCAAATGGCGCGAGCGATTGACGGGGTGGCCGCCGGGGCGCAAGAACAGGCGACGGCTGTTAGCAGAGCCTCCAATGTTACAGCCCACATCAGCCAGGCTATCCACCAGGTGGCCGGCAACGCAGAGACGGTGGTGAAAGAGGCAATTAGCGCCGCCTCGGCCGCCCAGGTGGGCGCTAAAACCGTCCAGGAGGCCATTCAAGGGATGGAAAAGATCAAAGCTAAGGTGGGCGTCTCGGCTGCCAGGGTAGCCGAGATGGGCCAGCGCTCCAGCCAGATCAAGATAATTGTAGAAACAATAGACGATATTGCTTCTCAAACCAACCTTTTGGCTCTCAATGCCGCTATTGAAGCGGCGCGGGCGGGAGAACATGGCCGGGGTTTTGCCGTGGTAGCAGATGAGGTGCGGAAGTTGGCAGAAAAATCAGCCAAAGCCACCAAAGAGATCGCAGATTTAATTCGAGGGATTCAGCAGACCGTGGTAGAAGCCGTACAATCTATGGAAGAGGGGACGCAAGAGGTAGAGACAGGAGCAAGTCAAGCCGAAGCAGCCGGACAGGCTTTGAGGGATATTCTGCTGGCCGCCGAAACAGTGCGGCTGCAAGCAGAGGCAGCCATGGAGGCGGCGCAGCGGATGGAGCAATCGGTTGGAGAGATGGTTGCCACCATGGAAACGGTGAGTGCAGTGGTCGAGGAAAATACAGCCGCTACCGAAGAGATGGCGGCAAACTCGACGGAAGTGAATGAGGCAATTGGGCGCATTGCCATGGTAGGCGAAGAGAACGGGATGGCGGTAGAGCAGGTCAGCGCCGGGGCGCAAGAAATGAACATCCAGGTTGAAGAAGTGGGCATTTCTGCC